>NZ_JBSFTP010000076.1:0-37463 GCF_053591315.1 Streptomyces sp. NPDC003042 | reverse complement strand
ACGACAACCTGGGGGTCCCCCCGGCCGGAGGCTGGGGGATGAGCGTGCGTGCCAGGCCCCACCGGCCAGGAGGGACTTTGACGACACGACCTAGGTCCTCGGGGTGGCGGGAGCCCCTGCCGCGGCGCGGAGCGTGTTGAACTCCGCCACGTGCCGCTGGTGCTCCTCGTACGTGGCGGAGAAGCGGGTGTCCCCCGGCTTGACGGTGACGAAGAAGAGCCAGTCGCCCGGCGTCGGCGCGACCGCCGCCTCCATGGCCCGGAGTCCCGGGCTGTCGATCGGGGTGGGCGGCAGGCCCTGGCGCTCGTAGGTGTTGAAGGGGTGGTCGATCCGGGTGTCGCTGAGCTTGGTGTCCACGGTGCTGCGGTCGAGCGCGTAGTTGATGGTGGAGTCCATCTGGAGCGGCATGGACTTCGCCAGCCGGTTGTGCACGACCCGGGCGACCTTGCCCATGTCCGCCGGATTGTCGGCCTCCGCTTCGATGATGCTCGCGAGCGTGGCTGTCTGGTACGAGGTCATCCCGTGCGCCTTGCCACCGTCCGCGACGGTCTTGGTGGCGAGCTTCTGATGGGCCGTCCGAACCATGTGCGCGAGGACCGTGGCCGGGGTGGACTTCGAGGTCACCGGGTACGTCGCCGGGAAGAGGTAGCCCTCCGGGTTGCCCTTCGCCTCAGGCGGCAGCGTCAGACCCGCGGTGGCGACGGCCGACTTCGTGGAGCCCGCCGGGAGCTTCAGTTCGCGGTCGACGGCGGCGTAGACCTGAGCGGCCCGCCACCCTTCGGGGATCAGCAACTGGCGCGGCGTCTCAGGCGCTTCGTCGCGAGGCAGCAGCGGGATCAGGACAGCCGCCCCGAGTGCGAGCAGCGTGCCGAGGATGAGCGCCATGCGGCCCCGGCGGGTGAGCCGGGGGCGGCGCTGTGGCGGCAGGTACTCATGACGCATACGGGCACGCTAACCCGCAAGCCGTCACTTTCCCGGCATCACACCCCCGCACCAGTCATACGATCACACATTCACCGGAGTGGGCACGGACTCCTCCGCCGGTCCCCTCTCCTGACCACGCTCCGCGGCCGGCCCCCGAGCAGGCAGCGCAGCCGTCTCGCGATCCCGGCGTACCAGCGCGGCGTACCGGCCGCCGGCCGTCAGCAGTTCCTCGTGCGTCCCGCGCTCGGCGATCCGACCGCCGTCCAGGACCACGATCTGATCGGCGTCCCGCACCGTGGAGAGGCGGTGGGCGATGGTGATGGTGGTGCGGCCCTGCGAGAGGTTGTCGATGGCCCGCTGCACGGCGTGTTCCGTACGGGTGTCCAGGGCGCTGGTGGCCTCGTCGAGGATGAGCACCGGCGGATCGCGCAGGATGGTGCGCGCGATGGCCAGGCGCTGCTTCTCCCCGCCGGAGAACCGGTAGCCGCGCTCCCCGACCAGGGTGTCGTACCCGTCGGGCAGGGAGGCTATGTGGTCGTGGATCTGGGCCGCGCGGGCCGCCGCGACGATCTCCCCGTCCGTGGCGTCCGGCTTGGCGAAGCGCAGGTTGTCGGCGACGGAGGCGTGGAAGAGGTACGTCTCCTGCGAGACCACACCGATCGAGCGGGCCAGCGAGTCGAAATCGAGGTCGCGGACGTCCACCCCGTCGAGGGCGACCCGCCCGCCGGTCACGTCGTAGAGCCGTGGGACCAGGTAGCTCAGGGTGCTCTTGCCGGAGCCCGTGGGGCCCACCACGGCGAGGGAGCCGCCCGCCGGGACGGTGATGTCGATCCCGGTCAGCGCGGGGCCGCCCTTGGACTCGTACGCGAAGTGCACGTCCTCCAGCCGGATCTCACCCCTGGCCCGCTCCAGCCGCACGGCGTCCGCGCGCTCGGTGATGTCCACCGGCAGGTCGAGGTATTCGAAGATCCGGGCGAACAGCGCGAGCGAGGTCTGGATCTGCACACCGGTCGACAGCAGGCTCACGGCGGGCCGGAACAGGCCCTGCTGGAGGGTCACGAAGGCGACGAGGGTACCGACGGAGAGCGAGGGCGCGCCCGTCTGCAGGGCTATGCCGGCGGCCCAGTAGATGAGCGCGGGCATGGCGGCCATGACGATGCCGATGGTGGACATCCGCCAGCGCCCGGCCATGCTGGAGCGCACTTCGAGCCCGACGAGCTTCTCGGACTCCTCCGAGAAGGCGGCGGTGAGGGACTCCGAGCGGCCCATCGTGCGGCCCAGCAGGATGCCGCTGACCGAGAGGGACTCCGTGACCGTGGCGGCCATGGCGGCCATCTGCTTCTGCCGCTGCATGGTGATCTTCTTGCGCTCGCGGCCGACCCTGCGGCTGATCCACACGAAGACGGGCAGCAGGAGCAGGGAGACGACGGTGAGCCGCCAGTCGAGCACGAGCATCGCGACGACGGAGGCGATCACGGCGGTCAGATTGGACACGAGCGAGGTCGCGGTCGAGGTGACCGTGGCCTGCATGCCGCCGATGTCGTTGGCTATGCGGGACTGCACCTCGCCGGTGCGCGTACGCGTGAAGAAGGCCAGCGGCATCCGCTGGAGCTGGGCGTAGACGGCGGTGCGCAGGTCGTGCATGACGCGCTGGCCGACCGTGGTGGAGATCAGGGTCTGGAGGACGCCGAACACGCTGGTGACGACCGCGGTGAGGATCATGCCGAGGGCGAGCAGGCTGAGCAGACCGGTCCGGCCCTCGGGGATGGCGACGTCCAGGATCTCCTTGAGCAGGAACGGCGAGGCGACGCCGACCAGCGAGGAAGCGCCGACCAGCGCTCCGACCACAGCGAGCCGGCCGCGGTAGGGACGGAAGAGGCCGACGATACGGCGCAGTTCGTCCGGGCGGTCCGCCGGAGCGGGGCGGGTGGGGTCAAGGGCTTCGTTCGATGGCGTCCACTTCGGTTCTTCGGGGCGCATGGGCCTCCTTCTGACGAGACTCCGATGAGCATAGCTCATTGTTACCTATGCTCACAATGAATCCGGTCCTGCTACTGTTCCCAGTATGAGCACCGGTTCCGAGACCGACACCACAGACGGCGTCCTCGCCGAGCAGCTGCTGCGTCTGACGCGCCGGCTCCACCGCATACAGAAGCGCCATATGGAGCCCCTCGGGATCACCCCGGCCCAGGGCCGGCTGCTGCGCCTCGTGGCGCACTACGGCGGCGACCGGCCGCCCCGGATGGCGGACCTCGCCACGCGTCTGGAGGTCGTGCCGCGCGCCGTGACCACCCTCGTGGACGGCCTGGAAGCGGCCGACTGCGTGCGCCGCGCGCCCGACCCGGCGAACCGGCGCGTCATCCGGATCGAGCTCACCGAAACCGGCCGCGCCACGCTGCGCCGTCTGCGCAACGCGCGGACCGACGCGGCAGAGGAGATCCTGGCTCCATTGACCGCCGAACAGCGCGAGGTGCTCGGCGGCCTGCTGAACGCGCTGGCCGACGCCCCTGCCGCGCGCCCCTGCTGAGCCGGACGCCGGGACGGGCGCGGGGGCGGACGCCGGGGCGGATGCCGGCCCTCGTGCCGCGACGTGCGCCGGGACGGGCCGAGACAGGACAAGGGGCCGCACATGCCGCTGTTGGAACCGAAGCCCGGCGCCCTGCGCCCCCACACCCCGCACGGCCCCGCCCCCGACCGCGTGCCCGACCGGCAGGCCGCCGGCACCCCGGCGGTCCTGCGTACCGAACTGACCGAGCTGCTCGGCGCCGAGAAAGTGCTGTGGAAGGTCTCCGACCTCGTCCGCTACGCCTCCGACGCCTCCCCGTACCGGTTCGTGCCGCGGGTCGTGGTCATCGCCGAGGACATCGGCGACATGTCCGCGGTCCTCTCCTACGCCCGCGGCAGGCAGCGCGAGGTGGTCTTCCGCGCCGCCGGGACCTCGCTCAACGGGCAGGCCCAGGGCGAGGACATCCTGGTCGACGTACGCCGCCACTGGGCCGGGGTCGAGGTGCTGGAGGACGGCCGGCGCGCCCGGATCCAGCCCGGCACCACCGTGCTGCGGGCCAACGCCGCGCTCGCCCGGCACGGCCGGATCCTGGGGCCCGACCCGGCCAGCGCCATCGCCTGCACGCTCGGCGGGGTCGTCGCGAACAACGCCTCCGGCATGACGGCGGGGACCACGAGGAACTCGTACCGCACGCTCTCCTCCCTCACTCTCGTCCTGCCGACCGGCACCGTCGTGGACACCGCCGACCCGCTCGCGGACGAAGAACTCGCCCGCGCGGAACCGGCCCTGTGCCGCGGACTGATGGAGATCAAGCGGGAGATCGAGGCCGACCCGCGGCTGGTCGCCCGGATCCGCGCCAAGTACGAGATCAAGAACACCACCGGATACCGCCTCGACGCCTACCTCGACGGCACCACCCCCGTGGAGATCCTGCGCGGCCTGATGGTCGGCTCCGAGGGCACCCTCGGGTTCATCTCCGAGGTCGTCTTCGACACCCTCCCGCTCGACCGGGAGCTTCTCTCCGCCCTGCTGTTCTTCCCCTCCCTCCCGGCGGCGGCCGCCGCCGTACCGCTGTTCAACCAGGCGGGCGCCCTCGCGGTCGAACTGATGGACGGCAACACCCTGCGCGCCTCGGTCAGCGTCGCCGGCGTACCCGCCGACTGGGCGGGCCTGCCCAGGGACACGACCGCGCTGCTGGTGGAGTTCCGCGCCCCCGACGAGGCGGGCCGCGCCGCATGCGAGCGCCGCGCGGCCGAGGTGCTCGCCGGGCTGGAGCTCGTCACGCCCGTCGCCTCCGTCACCAACGCCTTCACCAGCGACGCGAGGACCATCTGCGGCTACTGGACGGCCCGTAGAGCCTTCGTCGCCGCCGTGGGCGGCGCGCGTGCCCCCGGGACCACCCTGATCACCGAGGACTTCGCCGTACCGCCGTCCCGGCTGGCCGAGGCCTGCGAGGCGCTCCTCGCACTCCAGGCGGAGCACGGCTTCGACGCGGCCGTGGCCGGGCACGCGGCCCACGGCAACCTGCACTTCCTGCTCGCCTTCGACGCCGCCGAGCCCGCCGACGTCGCCCGGTACGCGGCCTTCATGGACGCGTTCTGCCGGCTCATCGTGGAGCGGTTCGACGGCTCGCTGAAAGCCGAGCACTCCACCGGCCGCAACATGGCCCCCTTCCTCGAACTGGAGTGGGGGCCCAAAGCCACCGCCCTGATGTGGCGCACCAAGCGGATCGTCGACCCGGACGGGGTCCTCGCCCCGCGGATCCTCCTCGACCGCGACCCGGGCGCACATCTGCGCGGCCTGAAGACCATCCCCCGGGTGGAGGCGGTGGCCGATCCCTGCATCGAGTGCGGGTTCTGCGAACCGACCTGTCCCAGCAAGGACCTGACCACGACGCCGCGCCAACGGATCGTGCTGCGCCGGGAGATGATGCGCCAGCGGCCGGGCTCCCCCGTTCTCGGTCGGCTGCTCGACGCCTACGGCTACGACGCCGTCGACACCTGCGCGGGCGACTCCACCTGCAAGCTCGCCTGTCCGGTCGGCATCGACACCGGCGCGCTGATGAAGGACTTCCGCCACCGCGGGCACGGTCGGCGCGAGGAGGGGGCCGCCGCCCTGGCCGCCCGGCGGTTCCGGACCGTGGAAGCCGCCGCGCGGCTGGCCGTGGCCGCCGCCGACAAGCTGGTCGACGGCCTGCCCGGCCGCGTCGGCGACCGGCTGCTGGAAGCCGCCACGGGGGCCGCGCGCAAGGCCGTACGCCCGGACCTCGTCCCCGCGTGGCTGCCGCGGATCCCCGGGGCCGCGGCGCGCACGCTGCCCGCGACCCGGCGGGTGGGCGCCGCCGCCGTGTACTACCCGGCCTGCGTCAACCGGATCTTCGGCGGTCCGGACGGTCCGGACGGTCCCGGCGGGCCCTCCCTGCCCGAGGCCGTGGTGGCCGTGTCGCAGCGGGCCGGGCGGCCCGTGTGGATCCCGCGCGACGTGTCCGGGACCTGCTGCGCGACGATCTGGCACTCCAAGGGCTACGACGCCGGCAACCGGGTGATGGCCAACCGGATCGTCGAGGCCGCCTGGGGCTGGACGGCCGGGGGCCGGCTGCCGCTGGTGGTCGACGCGTCCTCCTGCACGCTGGGCATCGCGCGCGAGGTGGTCCCGTACCTGACCGAGGACAACCGGGCCCTGCACGCGCACCTGCGCGTCGTCGACTCGGTGGTGTGGGCCGCGGAGGAACTGCTGCCGCGCCTGGAGATCCGGCGGACCGTGGGATCGGCGGTCCTGCATCCCACCTGCTCCGCGCGGCACTTGGGCGACGAGGCGCAGCTGCTGGCGGTCGCCGGGGCCTGCGCCGACGAGGTGGTGGTCCCGGACGACGCGGGCTGCTGCGCCTTCGCGGGCGACCGGGGAATGCTGCACCCGGAGTTGACGGCCTCGGCGACGGCCCGAGCGGCGGCGGAGGTGACGGCGCGGCAGTTCGACGCCCACCTGTCGGCCAACCGGATGTGCGAGGTGGGAATGGAGCGGGCCACCGGGCGGAGTTACCGCTCGGCACTCCTCGAACTGGAGCGCGCCACCAGGCCCTGAGCCGGAAACAGACCATCAGCCGGAAAACCGATTGCCCGGACCGGGTCCGGAAGGCGAACCTTGCGTGGTTTGGACTCTTCGACCACTCATGGGGCGTCATGCAGATCAGCGACCTTCCGTATCCGGACCCTGGGGTACCCGACGCTCGCTCCGGCCCTCGTCTCCTCGTGTGGCTGGGAAGGGGACAACTCGGCGGACAGGCCAGAAGCCTGTGTTGGGGACTCCTGCACCACTGCGGTATCGCCGGTCTGCCCTTCGCGGTGGGATTCGGAGTCGAGGCGGTCGTGGACCGCGACGCCCACCGGCTGCTGCTCGTCGGCGCGCTCATCGCCCTGCTCGGCATCGCCATCTCGCTCGGCGACGCCATGCTCCACCGCACCGCCGTCACCAACTGGATCACCGCCGCCGCCCGCGTGCAGCAACTGCTCGCCCGCAAGACGGCCGAGCTGGGCGCCGCTCTGACCCGACGGGTCGCCGCCGGTGAGGTCGTCGCCGTCTCCACGGCCGATGTGGAGAAGATCGGCTGGTTCGTGGAGGCGGTCTCCCGCTTCCTGGCCGCCGCCGTCACCATCGTGCTGGTCTGCGTGGGGCTGCTCCTGTACGCCCCGGCGCTCGGCGTGGTCGTGGCCGTGGGCATGCCGGTGCTGGCGTTCGCCGCGCTGCCGCTGCTGCCCCGGGCCACCCGGCGCGCCGACTTCCAGCGCGAGAAGGCGGGCAAGGCCACCGAGCTGGCCTCCGACACCGTGGCCGGTCTGAGGGTGCTGCGCGGCATCGGCGGCGAAGAACTCTTCCTCGGCCGCTACCGGGAGGCCTCCCAAGAGGTTCGCGAGGCTGCCGTGCGCAGCGCCCGGATGTGGGCGCTGATCTCCGCGATCCAGGTGTTCCTGCCCGGTCTGCTGCTGATCACCGTGGTCTGGTACGGCTCCGACCTCGTCCTGGACGGCCGGCTGTCGGTGGGCGAACTCGTCGCCGTCTTCAGCGCCGTGTCCCTGATGCTCTACCCGCTCAGGCACGTGGAGGAGATCGCGATGGCCTACTCCTTCTCGCGGCCCTCCGCCCAGCGGGCGGCCCGGGTTCTCTCGTTGACGCGTACGGACGAGGCGCGGGCTCCTTCGGCCGCCGCCGAAACCGTGGCTGCGCCGCCGCCCGACGCGCCCGCCCCCGGCGGGGACCTGTACGACCCCCAGACGGGGCTGCTGGCCCCGGCCGGGCGATTCACCGCCGTGGTGTGCGGGGATCCGGACCTGGCGGGCCGGCTGGCGGAGCGGCTGGGCGGCCATCCCATGGACAGCGGGCCCGAGGGGCCCTCGGTGCTGCTGGGCGGGGTCGCGCTGGACGAGCTCGCGCTGGACACCGCGCGCACGCTGGTCCTCGTACAGGACAAGGATCCGGTGCTGCTGTCGGGGACGCTGCGCGAGCTGTTCGCCGTACCGGCCTCGGGGAGCGTGGCGCACGGGCCGGCCTTGGATGCGGCGCAGTGCGGCGACGTCCTGGACGCGCTGCTGCAGTCGGCGCCCGACGGGGTGAGTGATCCCATGGACGCCCGGATCACCGAGCGCGGCCGGTCGCTGTCCGGCGGTCAGCGCCAGCGGCTCGCGCTGGCCAGGTCGCTGGTCACCGACCCGGAGGTGCTGGTGCTGGACGAGCCGACCTCGGCGGTCGACTCGCACACGGAGGCACGGATCGCCGACGGCATCGCGGCCCTGCGCGCCGGACGCACGACGGTCGTGCTGGCGTCCTCGCCGCTGCTGCTGGACCGCGCCGAACGGGTCGTCCTCATCCACGACGGCCTGGCCCTGCCGGCGGGCACGCACCGCGAGCTGCTCCGAGGGGAACCGCGCTACCGGGCGGTCGTCACGCGGGAGACGGAGGAGGAGCAGCGGCTCGCCGGTCTCGAGCCCGACGAGGCGGTCGAGCCGACCGGTCAGGCCCGTCAGGCCGGTCAGGCCGGTCAGACCGGTCAGACCGGAATGAGTGAGCTGATCGAGCTGACCGAGATGGCAGAAGCACTCACAGAGATCGAGGAATCCGCATGATCGGCGTGGCGCCCCCGGACTACGATCCGGCGGCCCCCGAGACGGCCGCGACCCTGCCCGTGGGCACGTCGGCGACCGTACGGGGCTACGTGCGCGGCCTGTTGCGACGGCACCGGCGGGCCTTCGTGGTGCTGGTGACGGTCAACGCGGTCGCCGTGGTCGCCTCCATGACTGGCCCGTACCTGCTGGGCCGGGTCGTGGACGACCTGGCGGCAGGGGTGCGCGAACTCGCGCTGGGGTGGGTGGCCCTGGTGTTCGCGGCAGTCCTGGTCGTCCAGACGCTCTTCGTGCGGCTGGTGCGGCTGCGGGGGGCGATGCTCGGCGAGGAGATGCTGGCCGACCTGCGGGAGGACTTCCTGGTGCGCTCGGTCGGCCTGCCGCCGGGCGTCCTGGAGCGGGCCGGCACCGGCGACCTGCTCTCCCGCATCACCACCGACATCGACCGGCTGGCCAACGCGATGCGCGAGGCCGTGCCGCAGCTCGCCATCGGCGTGGTGTGGGCCGGGCTGCTCTTCGGTGCGCTCGCCGTCACGGCGCCGCCGCTGGCGTTGGCCGCGCTGGTGGCGCTGCCGGTGCTGGTGATCGGCTGCCGCTGGTACTTCCGGCGGGCGCCCTCGGCGTACCGCTCGGAGGCGGCCGGGTACGCGGCGGTCGCGGCGGCGCTCACCGAGACGGTGGACGCGGGCCGCACCGTCGAGGCGCACCGCCTCGGGCAGCGCCGGATCTCCCTGTCGGAGCGGCGGATCAAGGAGTGGACGGCCTGGGAGCGGTACACGCTCTACCTGCGGACGGTGCTGTTCCCGGTCATCAACGTCACCTACGTGACGATCCTCGGCTCCGTGCTGATGATCGGCGGCTACTGCGTGCTGCGGGGCTGGATGTCGGTGGGACAGATGACCACGGGCGCGCTGCTGGCGCAGATGATGGTCGATCCGATCGGCCTGATCCTGCGCTGGTACGACGAGCTGCAGATCGCCCAGGTCTCGCTGGCCCGGCTGGTGGGCGTCCGCGAGATCGAGCCGGACGCGGGGGACGCCACCGTGGCCCCCGAGGGCCGGGACATGCGGGCGCGGGAGGTCCACTTCGGCTACCGCGAGGGCGTGGACGTGCTGCACGAGGTGTCGCTGTCCGTGCCGCCGGGCACCCGGATGGCGCTGGTCGGCCCCTCGGGCGCGGGCAAGTCCACGCTGGGGCGGCTGCTCGCGGGCATCTACGCGCCCCGGGCGGGCGAGGTCACGCTCGGCGGGGCGCGGCTGTCGGGGATGGCGGCGGAGCGGGTGCGCGAGCACGTGGCGCTGGTCAACCAGGAGCACCACGTGTTCGTGGGTTCGCTGCGGGACAACCTGCGCCTCGCCAAAGCGGGCGCGGCGGACGCCGAACTGTGGGCGGCGCTGGGCGCGGTGGACGCGGACGGCTGGGCCCGGGCCCTGGAGGACGGGCTGGACACCGAGGTCGGTTCGGGGGCGAGCGGACCGACCCCGGCGCAGGCGCAGCAGATCGCGCTGGCCCGGCTGGTGCTGGCGGATCCGCACACGCTGGTGCTGGACGAGGCGACCTCGCTGCTGGACCCGCGCGCGGCCCGGCACCTGGAGCGTTCGCTGGCCCGGGTGCTGGACGGCCGTACGGTCATCGCGATCGCCCACCGCCTGCACACCGCGCACGACGCGGACGTGATCGCGGTGGTCGAGGCGGGCCGGATCACCGAGCTGGGCTCGCACGACGAGCTGGTCGCCGCCGACGGTGCGTACGCGGCCCTGTGGCGCTCCTGGCACGGGTGAGCCGGGCCTGGCTGGTGCGGGGGCAGTCGGGCGGCCCGGGTCATCCCGCCTTGCGGCCGGTGGTGGTGGTCATCGTGCCGACCATGAGGCCGAGACGGTTGACGGCTTCCACGCTGCCGGTGTCCGGCGGGCAGCGGTACGGCGCGCGCGCTTGATCGGGGGCTTGCAGCTCGCACGGGATTCGGTGCCGGCCGCTGTCACCGTCGCCGCCCGCGCCGGTACGGCGAGGGCGAGCGCGGCGAGGACGGATCCCGCCACGGCAGCGCCGATGGTCGCTCTTCTCGGGCCCGTGTGTCCCCCCGGCCATGAAGGGGACTGAACAGACGGCTTCCAGGACAGGACTCAGAAGAAGCCGAGGGCGGAGGCGCCGCCCACGCCGCCGAGCAGCATGAACACGGGCATGAGGACCTTGAGCTCCACCCAGCTGCCCGCGCGGAAGCGCATCATCTTCGGTGGACCGATCGGGTACCAGCGCTTCCCGGCGATGGGGAGGGGCCACAGGATCGGGCAGCCCGAGACGGTCAGCGCGTCGCCGATGTCGTGGACCAGCGCGCCGAGGAGGACCGGCAGGCCGAGCCAGAGGTACTCCTGGCCGGGTCCGGTGAACAGCCAGCCGGCGCCATTGCCCGGCTGCGCGAGCACCCCGGCGAGGATCCAGGCGCTGGTCGCGCCGAGCAGCCAGACCAGCACGTCGCTGGACATCCGGGCCGCCCGCCACAGCAGGCCCTCGACGGCCAGCACGAGGTGGACGAAGAGCAGGAGGAGCACGCCCCAGCGGTCGGCGGTGACCGCGAGCGCGGAGGAGCCGCCGCCGATCAGGACCGCCCAGACCCAGGTGTGGGTCAGGGTGCGGTGGCCTCCGGTGCGGCGGGAGTCGCGCGGGGAGCGGGTGGCCTTGTAGACGGCGTAGGAGATCTTGTCGACCACCTCGCACAGGCCCCGGGAGAGCGGACCGAAGGCGCGGGAGATCGTCGCCGACTTGTGGTCGAGGTCGGGGGCGAGGGCCGCCCCGGCGCAGATCAGCGCGCCGACGACGAGGACCGGCCACGGCATGGGGTGTCCGGCGGCCGCTGTCGCCGCGCCCACCCCCAGCCAGGCCGCTGCCCCGGACAGTGAATGCGCCGGACCCATCATGGTCGTTCCCCGCCCCGGTCGTGTGGTGGTGTGCCGTGGTGATCGGGCCCCGTCGACGGTTTCGTTCGGGCCTCACCGACGGCACAGCGTACCGTCGGTGATCTTCGTTCCGTCCGCCGGTTCCCGCATCCGGGGAGAGGCCAGGCAAGATGGGGGTGTGACCCTCATTGATCAGCTCCCGCCGAACGCCGACCCCGATGCCCTCTTCGAGGCTTTTTCCTCGTGGGCGGAGGACCAGGGAATCACCCTGTACCCGGCACAGGAGGAGGCGCTGATCGAGGTCGTCTCCGGGGCGAACGTGGTCCTGTCCACCCCGACGGGCTCCGGCAAGAGCCTCGTCGCGGCGGGCGCGCACTTCACCGCGCTGGCCCAGGACAAGGTCACCTTCTACACCGCCCCGATCAAGGCGCTGGTGTCGGAGAAGTTCTTCGACCTGTGCAAGCTCTTCGGCACCGAGAACGTCGGCATGCTGACCGGCGACGCCTCCGTGAACGCCGACGCCCCGGTGATCTGCTGCACCGCCGAGGTGCTCGCCTCCATCGCCCTGCGCGACGGCAAGTACGCCGACATCGGCCAGGTCGTGATGGACGAGTTCCACTTCTACGCGGAGCCGGACCGTGGCTGGGCCTGGCAGATCCCGCTGCTGGAGCTGCCGCAGGCGCAGTTCATCCTGATGTCGGCGACCCTCGGCGACATGAAGCGGTTCGAGGAGGACCTGACCCGGCGCACCGGCCGGCCGACCTCGGTGGTCCGCTCCGCGAGCCGGCCCGTCCCGCTGTCGTACGAATACGTCACGACGCCGATCACCGACACCATCACGGAGCTGCTGGAGACCCGGCAGGCTCCCGTCTACGTCGTGCACTTCACCCAGGCGCAGGCGGTCGAGCGGGCGCAGTCGCTCATGAGCATCAACATGTGCACCCGCGAGGAGAAGGACAAGATCGCGGAGTTGATCGGCAACTTCCGCTTCACCACGAAGTTCGGCCAGAACCTCTCCCGCTACGTCCGCCACGGCATCGGTGTGCACCACGCCGGCATGCTGCCCAAGTACCGGCGCCTGGTCGAAAAGCTCGCCCAGGCCGGCCTGCTGAAGGTCATCTGCGGCACCGACACCCTGGGCGTCGGCGTCAACGTCCCGATCCGCACGGTGCTGTTCACCGCGCTCACCAAGTACGACGGCAACCGCGTCCGGACGCTGCGCGCCCGCGAGTTCCACCAGATCGCCGGCCGGGCCGGCCGGGCCGGCTTCGACACGGCGGGCTATGTGGTCGCCCAGGCGCCCGAGCACGTCATCGAGAACGAGAAGGCCCTCGCGAAGGCGGGCGACGACCCGAAGAAGCGCCGCAAGGTGGTCCGCAAGAAGGCCCCCGAAGGCTTCGTCGCCTGGTCGGACACCACCTTCGAGAAGCTCATCGCCGCCGATCCCGAGCCGCTGACCTCGCGCTTCAAGGTCACCAACATCATGCTGCTGTCGGTCATCGCCAGGCCGGGAGATGCCTTCAAGGCCATGCGCCATCTCCTGGAGGACAACCACGAGCCGCGCAAGGCCCAGCTGCGGCACATCCGCCGGGCGATCGCGATCTACCGTTCGCTGTTGGACGGCGGCGTCGTCGAGAAGCTCGACACCCCGGACGCGCAGGGCCGTACCATCCGGCTCACCGTCGACCTCCAGCAGGACTTCGCGCTGAACCAGCCGCTGTCCACCTTCGCCCTGGCCTCCTTCGACCTGCTGGACCCGGAGTCCCCGTCCTACGCGCTGGACATGGTCTCGGTCGTGGAGTCCACGCTGGACGACCCCCGCCAGATCCTGGCCGCCCAGCAGAACAAGGAACGCGGCATGGCCGTGGGCGCGATGAAGGCCGACGGGGTCGAGTACGAGGAGCGCATGGAGCGCCTCCAGGACGTCACCTATCCCAAGCCGCTCGAAGAGCTGCTCCTGCACGCCTACGAGGTCTACGCGAAGAGCCACCCCTGGGTTCGCGACCACCCCGTCTCCCCGAAGTCGATCATCCGCGACATGTACGAGCGGGCGATGACCTTCACGGAGTTCACGGCCTACTACGAGCTGGCCCGCACCGAGGGCATCGTGCTGCGCTACCTGGCCGGTGCCTACAAGGCGCTGGACCACACCATCCCCGACGACCTCAAGTCCGAGGACCTCCAGGACCTCATCGCCTGGCTCGGCGAGCTGGTCCGCCAGGTCGACTCCAGCCTGCTCGACGAGTGGGAGCAGCTGGCGAACCCGGAGGTGGAGACGGCGGAGCAGGCCCAGGAGAAGGCCGACCAGGTCAAGCCGGTCACGGCGAACTCCCGCGCCTTCCGCGTGCTGGTCCGCAACGCCATGTTCCGCCGGGTCGAGCTGGCCGCCCTGGACCACGTCAACGTGCTGGGCGAGCTGGACGGCGAGTCCGGCTGGGACGCCGACGCCTGGGGCGAGGCCATGGACGGCTACTGGGACGAGTACGACGACCTGGGCACCGGTCCCGACGCGCGCGGCCCCAAGCTCCTCCAGATCGAGGAGGACCCGGAGCACGGCCTGTGGCGCGTGCGCCAGACCTTCGCCGACCCCAACGGGGACCATGGCTGGGGCATCAGCGCCGAGGTCGATCTCGCGGCGTCCGACGAGGAGGGCCGGGCCGTCATCCGGGTCACCTCGGTCGGCGAGCTCGGCGCCCTCTGACCGGCTCCCGCACGCTCCCCGCCCCGCCGAACCCTGCGGCCCCTGCCTCCCGCCGGCTCCGCCCGACCCCTGTTTCCCGCCCGCTCCGCCAGACCCCTGCATCCCGCCGGCTCCGCCCGGACCTGACAGTGGAGAACCTCTGATGACGAACCCCGCCGAGAGACTGGTCGATCTGCTCGACCTGGAGCAGATCGAGGTCAACATCTTCCGGGGCGCCAGCCCGCAGGAATCCCTCCAGCGCGTGTTCGGCGGACAGGTCGCCGGCCAGGCGCTGGTGGCGGCCGGCCGCACCACCGAGAGTGAGCGGCCGGTGCACTCGCTGCACGCGTACTTCCTGCGCCCCGGGATCCCCGGGGTGCCGATCGTGTACCAGGTGGAACGGGTGCGCGACGGGCGCTCCTTCACCACGCGCCGGGTCACCGCCGTCCAGCAGGGCAAGACCATCTTCAACCTGACCGCCTCCTTCCATCACCCGGAGGAGGGCAGCATCGAGCACCAGCTGCCTCCCCGCCTCGACTTCCCCCACCCGGACACGCTCCCGAAGGTCGTGGACGAGATCCGCGAGCACCTGGGCGCGCTGCCCGAGGCACTGGAGCGGATGGCCCGCCGTCAGCCCTTCGACATCCGGTACGTGGACCGGCTCCGCTGGACCCCCGAGGAGCTCAAGGACGCCGATCCGCGCAGCGCGGTGTGGATGCGGGCGGTCGGCCCGCTGGGCGACGACCCGCTCGTGCACACCTGCGCCCTCACCTACGCCAGTGACATGACCCTCCTCGACGCGGTGCGCATCCCCGTCGAACCCCTGTGGGGCATGCGCGGTTTCGACATGGCCTCCCTGGACCACGCCATGTGGTTCCACCGGCCGTTCCGGGCGGACGAGTGGTTCCTGTACGACCAGGAGTCGCCCATCGCGCACGGCGGCCGCGGTCTGGCCCGTGGCCGCATCTACGACCTGGAGGGCAGGCTGCTGGTCTCGGTGGTCCAGGAAGGCCTGTTCCGCCCGTACCCGTCCGCCCCCAAGAGCTGAGCAGGTCCATGCCCACCCCCTCCCTCCCCTGCCCCTGCGGGCTGCCCGCCGCCTATCCGGCGTGCTGCGGCCGCTTCCACTCCGGCGCCGGGCAGGCGCCCACCGCCGAGGCGCTGATGCGCTCGCGCTTCAGCGCCTTCGCGGTCGGGGACACCGCCTACCTGCTGCGCTCCTGGCATCCTTCGACGCGCCCGGACCGGCTCGAGCTGGATCCCGGGCAGCGCTGGGAGCGGCTGGAGATCCTCGCCACCGAGCGCGGCGGGATGTTCGATACGCAGGGGTCGGTGGAGTTCCGCGCCCACTACCGCGAGGGCGGGCACACCGGCTCACTGCACGAGCACAGTTCCTTCTCCCGGGAGGGCGGGGCCTGGGTCTACGTCGGCCCCCTCTCCCCCGTCGAGTTCGACTGACCTCGCGCCCCGGTCAGGGCGAATTCCAGGCTGGTGCGGTACCAGTGGACCTCCTCCGGCGACTGGGCCCGCAACAGCCGGTGCGCCACCGCGGCGGCCGCCGGGACCTGCGGGTGGCCGTAGGGCGGGGGCGGTGCGAGAGCGGCCAGTACGATCCGCTCCTCCGGATCCGGTACGGCCGCCCGCACTTCCTCCTCGGGGAGCGCGGAGGCCAGCACGGCCGCCCGCTCCCACGGATCGGAGGTTCGTCTCAGCAGCAGGCCCACATGCCGGGCCCGCCACCCGCGCGGGCGCAGATCCGCCTGGGCTGCCATCAGCTCCCGGTCATCGGGCGTAGCCATCCCGCGCAGTGTCGCCGGTTCCCCGGCGGCGAACTCCCTCAGTTCCGCGGTCAGATACAGCCAGACGACGACGCGGTAGCGGTTGATCCGGTAGCCGACGGGCGTGAGGTGTCCGCAGCGCGCGAGGCGGGTGAACCGGCTCGGCCCGGTCCCGAGAACCTTCGCTCCCGCGTCGGCGCCGGCCACGGTCTCGACCTGGGCCCGCAGGCTCTCGGGGAAACCCTCGGCCGCCCGGACCCGCTCCAGCTCGGACCGGGTGAAGCGGGCCGCTCCGCCCGGCGCCCGGGGGCCGGCGCGGACCAGCCCCAGCTGTACGGCCCGGGCGAACTCAGCGCGCCCGAGGCCCAGTTGCCCGGCGGCCCGGACACCGCCGAGCAGTGGCTCCGGCCGCATGGGCACCCGTAGATCCACCCCGGACGACTCCGCCACCGCAATCGGAACGGGCACCACGGCCGGCAGCGGCGACGTCTGCACCGGCGCCGACAGCGGCAACCGGGCGGCGGCGTCCGTCACCGGTCGCGTACATGTCCTCGTATCCACCTTCATCACAGTCCTCCCCCACGAGCGACGATCACTCTGTGCAAGGACCGTAACCCAGAGCGACATCACCCCGCGAGGCCTGTGGATAACTTCGGGAAGTCAGCCCCCTGTGATGCGCCGCTCGGCGACGCCCAGATGCTCGCCGACCCGGTTGACCAGCAGCGTCATCTCGTATGCCACCTGTACGATGTCGGCCTCCGCGGCGCTCAGCGCGCACAGGCAACTGCCCGAGCCGGCCGCCACGACGAAGAGGAACCCCTCGTCGTACTCGACCATCGTCTGGCGCACCTCACCCGCCCGGAAGTGCCGCCCCGACCCCTTCGCCAGGCTCTGCAGCCCGGCCGCGACGGCCGCGAGATGCTCCGCGTCCTCCCGCGCCAGTCCGGCGCTCGCCGCCGTCACCAGCCCGTCGTTCGACAACACCACGGCGTGCCTGACCTGTTGGACTCTTCGTGTCAGGTCGTCCAGCAACCAGTCGAGCTGCTTGTCCAGTGCCATTTCCAGCCCCTCCCCGTCGACGCGGCCGACATGGCCGCGCCCCACCCCGCGTAGTCGTGGCGCAAGCCTTCCCCACCAGGGTCTTTCCGGCAAGGAGGATGGACCCATGGCACAGAAGATGACTCAAGAGGAATGGCCGGCCTTCGTCTCGCACTCCACCCGCACCGGCAAACTGTCCACGGTCCGCGAGGACGGAAGCCCTCACATCGCTCCCATCTGGTTCGTTCTCGACGGAGATTCCTTCGTGTTCAACACTGGGGAGAACACCGTCAAGGGGCGGAATCTGGCCCGTGACGGCCGGGTCGCCGTGTGCGTGGACGACGACCGGCCGCCCTTCTCCTACGTCGTCCTCCAGGG
Organism: Streptomyces sp. NPDC003042; assembly: GCF_053591315.1. NCBI lineage: Bacteria > Bacillati > Actinomycetota > Actinomycetes > Kitasatosporales > Streptomycetaceae > Streptomyces > Streptomyces sp. NPDC003042. Next base: position 20,151 of record NZ_JBSFTP010000076.1, on the reverse strand, counting down.
CCGGGCCAAGACCTGCACCTACGCCGAGGACCCGGAGACGATGCTCCGCTGGGCCACCAGGATCGGCGCCCGCTACATGGGCGAGGACCGCGCCCAGGCCTTCGGCCGCCGCAACGCCGTGCCCGGCGAACTCCTCGTCCGGGTCTCCATCGACAAGGTGATCGCGACGGCAGGCGTCGCGGACTGACCGGTAGCCCGAAAACCGATCCAGCCCCTCACACGGGGCCTGTCTGCGGTCCCACCGAGTCGAGCAGCCGGGCGGTGTGCACCCGCCCGGCGTACTCGACCAGCCTGATCAGCACTTCCTTCCCCGAGTCCTTGTCCCGCGCGTCGCACAGCACGACCGGCGTCCCCTGGTCCAGGTCCAGCGCCCGCGAGACCTCGGGCGCCCCGTAACGCCGGGCGTTGGCGAAGCAGTTGACCGCCACCACAAAGGGGATCCGCCGGTGCTCGAAGTAGTCCACCGCCGGGAAGCAGTCCTCGAGCCGCCGGGTGTCGGCGAGGACCACCGCTCCGAGCGCGCCCTGCGACAGCTCGTCCCACAGGAACCAGAACCGGTCCTGACCCGGCGTCCCGAACAGGTACAGCGACAGCCCGGACCTGATGGTGATCCGCCCGAAGTCCATGGCCACGGTCGTCGTGGTCTTCTGGTCGACCCCGCCCGTGTCGTCGACCAGTTCGCCGGCCTGGCTGAGCGACTCCTCCGTCCGCAGCGGCCGGATCTCGCTGACGGCGCCGACGAGCGTGGTCTTCCCGACACCGAAGCCACCGGCCACGAGGATCTTCAGGGCGAGCGAGGCCAGCTCCTCCTCCGCCCCGGAATCCGCCCCGGAATCCGCCCGCCCCGCCTGCCCTGCTTGCCCTGCTTGGCCGGCCTGCCCCGCCGGTCCGTTGTCGTGCAGTCCCATCACAGCGCTCGCAATCCTTCGATGACTTCCCGCAGAATCCGCTCGTCCGGCAGCTGCGCGGGCGGTACCGGGCGGCTGACCTTGACGTGCCCCGCCTCCAGCAGGTCCCCCAGCAACACGCGCACCACACCCACCGGCAGGTCCGCGTCCGCGGCGAGTTCCGCCACCGACTGGGTCTCGGAGCGGCACAGTCCGAGCAAGGACCGGTGTTCCGGGCCGAGCAGCGCCTCGTCCGCCGCCTCGGAGGCCGCCGGGTCGACCACCACGAGCGCGATCAGGTCGAAGCGGACCCCATGGGGCCCGGGCTTCGTACGCCCGCCGGTCATAGCGTACGGACGGACGAGCGGGCCCGCTTCGGCGTCGTACCACTGGCCGTTCATGTGCCGGACCGCCGCCCTCAACCGGCTGCCGGCGGGCGCACCGCGAACCGGGGCGGGGTGTACAGGTGCTCGCCGACCCGCTTGACCAGACGGGCCATCTCGTACGCGATCAGCCCGATGTCGGCGCCGGCCGTGCTGAGGACGGCCAGGCAGGAACCGTCTCCGGCGGCGGCGACGAAGAGGAACCCTTCGTCCATCTCCACCATCGTCTGGCGCACCCCGCCGGCCTGGAAGTGCCGGCCCGCGCCCTTGGCGAGGCTGTGGAAGCCGGAGGCCACGGCCGCCAGGTGTTCGGCGTCCTCCCGGCTCAGCGCACTGGAGGAGCCCACCGCCAGCCCGTCGTTGGACAGGACCACCACGTGCCGGACTTCGCGGACCCGCCTCACCAGGTCGTCGAGCAGCCAGTCCAGTTCGCCGGACCGGCGGACGCCGTCGAGGTCGATTCTCTGGTCCTCGATCATCACACTTCTCCTTCGCTGCCTGCGTGAGGGGAGTTCTCCTGTGTGCCGCGCGCCCAGCCGGCCCGGTAGGCGGCCATCCGGTCGCGGGCCTGCTCCGGGGTGCGGCCCGCCGGCTCCTCGGGAAGCCGAGCACCGGCGGGGGCCTGGGCCGGGGCCTCGCGCAGCTGCGGAACGAGGCTGGCCTGGCGTACCCGGCGCGGCAGTTCGGTCACCGAGCCGACCTGGGCGGCCGGGGCGGCCGGGGTGGGCGGGGCGGCCGGGGCGGGTTGCGTACGGGCGACCGCGCCGCCGGTGCCGCGCGGCCGGAGGGAGGCCACCGGGGCGGGGCGGGGCTCCTGCGGCTCGGGGTCCGGCGCGAGGGCGGGGGCTGGGGCGGGGGCTGCTGGGGCGGAGGCTGGGGCCGCCGCTTGTGGCGGCTCCGGGCGGTCCTCGGGCTCCGGCCCGACGGCGGGCGGAGCCGTGATCGCGCCCTGCAACAGGGAGGTGGGCAGCAGTACCACCGCAGTGGTGCCACCGTAGGGTGACGTGCGAAGGTGCACTTTCACACCGTGCCGGGCCGAGAGCCGACTGACCACGAAGAGCCCGAGGCGGTCGCTGTCGAAGAGATCGAGGGCCTCCGACTGCTCGATCCGGCGGTTGGCCTCGGCCAGTGCCTCGCGGCCCATGCCGAGGCCGCGGTCCTCGACCTCCAGGACGTACCCGGCGCCGACGGGCTCACCGCTGACCCGGACCTTGGTGTGCGGCGGGGAGAACTGCGTGGCGTTCTCGATCAGTTCGGCGAGCAGGTGGGTGAGGTCCGCGACGGCCCCGCCGACGACGGCGGCCTCGGCGAGCCGGCGGACCTCGACGCGCGGATAGTCCTCGATCTCCGAGACGGCGGCGCGTACGACGTTGGTCAGCGGGACCGGCATCCGCCACGCCCGGCCCGGGGCAGCGCCCGACAGGATGATCAGGCTTTCCGCGTGCCGGCGCATCCGGGTCGTGAGATGGTCCAGCCGGAAGAGGTCGCCGAGTTCGCCCGGGTCGTCGGCGCGCCGTTCCATCGAGTCGAGCAGGGTCAGCTGCTTGTGGACCAGCACCTGGCTGCGGCGGGCGAGATTGACGAAGACTCCGCTCACTCCGCTCGCGAGTTCGGCGCGCTCGACAGCGGCGGTGAGCGCGGCACGGTGCACCGTGGACAGGGCCTCGCCGACCTGGGTGATCTCGTCCTCGGCGGGCGGGCCGGGCGGGGCCTCCGCGTCGACGTCGATGTCGACGGCCTGCCCTGCCCGGAGCCTGTCCATGGCGTGCGGGAGCTTGCTGTGGGCGATCTCCAGGGCGGTGTTGCGCAGCGAGACCAGCTCCACGACCAGGACGCGGCCGATGCGGACGGAGATGACGAGAGTGGCCGCGACGGCGGCGAGGCCGAGCAGCACGGCGGCGCCGGCCGGGCCGAGTGCCCCCTCGGCCAACGGGTCGGCGCGGTCGACGGCTTCGGCGTGCGCGGCCTGCCGGACCTCCCGCATCGAGGCGCTGACGCTCGTGTAAGCGGCCTCCCAGCCGGCGGGCGCCCCGTGCGCCTCCTGCCCCGGGGCGGCCAGGGCCCGGTCCTCGGCGCCAGTGAGGTCGGCGTAGGCGGAGCTCGTCGACACGGCCTGCCAGGCAGCCTGTTGGGGGGCGGGCAGGTCGCGGGCGGCTGCGGCGGTCACCGCGCGGCGGGTCTCGACGGCGCCGGTCAGGCGACGCAGTGCCTCGGTGGTGCGCGGCCCGGTGACGGCGAGCAGGGCGTCCTCGCGGGACAGTAGTTCCGCGGCGCGGGTGAATTCCAGCAGGACCCGGGCGTCGGGGCCCAGTTCGGCGTCCCGGCCACCGGAGAGGGCGCCGTCGACCGCGAGGGCGGAGTCGACCACGCGGGTGTACGTCTCGTAGGCGCCGTCCGGGGTCGCGCGGCGGTCGCCGATGTCCTTGCGGGCCGCGCCGAGCGCCTCCGCGGCAGTGACGAAGGCACCGAGCCGCACGACCACGTCGGTGCGGTAGTCCCCGGAGTCGGCGACGGTGTGCCGGTCACCGAGCCGGAGCCGGCGCACGGCGTCGTCGGTGCGGCGGGCCTGCTGCGCCAGCGCGGAGCCCTGCTCGGCGGCGGGATCGGCCAGGAAGCGTACGGCGGCCCTGCGTTCCGCCTGGAGCTCGAAGAGGGCGGCGGCGACGGGGGTGCGTATCTGGGCGTCGACCTGTTGGACGCGGCTGAGCCGGGCGATGTCCTGGGCGGTGCTGACGGTGGCGAAGGCCCAGAGGGCGAGCAGCGAGACCACCGGGACCATCAGCAGCGAGATGATCTTCGCGCGGACGGTGGCGGGCCGCAGCCGGATCCGTGGCCGGGCGTCGCCGGCGCCGGCGGTGGCGGCGGCGGCGGCGCGAGCAGCGCCGTCCGCGGCCGTGGCGGGACGCGGGGTCCGTGGCCCGGCCGGTTCCTCGGCGGGGGGCCCGGCGTGCGCCCGGCGGCCGGTCCCCCTGCCGTGGCCGCCCGCATGGGCGGGCAGCCTCGACGCGGCCGCTTCCGGTCTGGTGCGGGGTGTGCGCATGGGTTCCTCGTTCCGGGGCGTGCGTACGGATTGAAGGGATGCGGGGGGCGCAGGGGGCTGGGCGGGGCCTCCCGGGGCTCAGCCGGCGGGCACGGCGCCCTCGCCGAGGTTGTGGGCGGAGGCGGTGGCGGCGCGTTCGTGCGCGGTCGGGGAGAGCGCGACGAAGGCGGCGGTCACGAAGAGGTACGAGCCGAGCCCGACCGCGAGCGGGAAGATGAACTGCGTGGCGGTGGCGCCGGACAGCGCCGCGTCCGAGGGGGCGACGCGAACGGCGACAGCCTTCATTCCGGTGTAGTGCATGCTGCTGACGGCGACGCCCATGACGAACGAGGCGACGGCGACGGCCGCGGGCGACTTGATGTTGAGCGCGGCCCAGAGCGCGGCGGTGGCGGCGACGACGGCGATGGCGACCGAGAGGCCGACGACGAGCGGATCGTAGGTGATCTCGCCGTGCAGGCGCAGGGCCGCCATGCCGAGGTAGTGCATGCTCGCGACGCCGAGGCCGGTGGTCAGGCCGCCGAGGACGAGGGCCCGGCCGCGGTCCTTGCCGTAGCCGATGGCGAAGACGCCGGCGCCGACCACGAGCATGGCGACGAGCAGGCTGAGGAGGGTCAGCGGCACGTTGTAGTGGATCTCGGTGCCGGTGACGTGGAAGCCGAGCATGGCGATGAAGTGCATCGTCCAGATGCCGGTGCCGATGGCCGAGGCCGCGGTGAGGAGCCAGTTGCGGCGGGAGGATCCCGTCGCGGCGAGCGCGCGGACGGTGCAGCGCAGCCCGAGGGCGGCGCCGATCGATGCCATCACATATGACAGTGCGGGTGTCAGCCAGCCATAGGCGGCGTGGTCCAGGTGTCCCATGGCCACCGGACGCTAGTCCGGGTGAGTGCACGAACAAGGGGAGCATTTCGAAAGCCGCTGGAACTGCTGGAATATGACAGAGATACGTTCGTCTTCGATCGCACCGCGTGCCACCTTGCGCACGGTCCGCAGGCGCACCGAGCCGTACGAGATCATGGACGCATGAGCGAAGACCACACGCACGTGCAGGAGTTCTTCGGGGCGCGCGCCGCCGACTGGGACCGTAAGTTCCCGGCGGACGAGTCCGCCTTCGCGAGGGCCGTGACCGAGTTCGGCCTGAAGGCCGGGGACAAGGTGCTCGACGCGGGCTGCGGCACCGGACGGGCGCTGCCCGCCCTGCGCGCGGCCGTCGGACCCTCCGGAACGGTGCTCGGCGTGGACCTCACCGAGCAGATGCTGGCCGCCGCCCAGCGGGCCGGACGCGGGGCAGCGGCCGCGCTGCTGCGTGCGGACGTGACCCGGCTGCCGCTGCGCGACGGCGCCCTCGACGCGGTGTTCGCGGCAGGCCTGATCGCACACCTGCCCGACCCGGCGTCGAACCTGCGCGAACTCGCCCGCGTGGTCCGCCCCGGCGGCCGCCTCGCGCTGTTCCACCCGATCGGGCGCGCCGCGCTCGCCGCGCGCCACGGCCGCGAGCTGACCCCCGACGACTTGCGGGCGGAGCGGAACCTCGGCCCACTGCTGTCCGGTGCGGGCTGGGACCTGACCTCGTACGCCGACGAGGACGACCGCTTCCTGGTGCTGGCGGTACGCCGCGCCTGACGGCGGAGGAGGCCGAAGGATGCCGACAGGGCCGACAGGACCGACAGAACCTGGCTACGTGGGCGGCTGGGCGTCGGCTCCGGCCGGGCGGCGGGGATGCGGCACGGGACAGCCTCCCGAGCCGGGCACCGGGAACGTGCCGAGCTCGCCCACGTCGTAACCGCCGCGGTAGCTCTTGATCTCCGGGTTCTGGCGGGCGTAGTGCGGGACCTTGCGCGGGGGCAGCAGCCGGACCGCCCGGCCCCGCAGCCGCAGGGCGCCGCGGACCAGCCGCTGGACGCCCGGGCGCGGGCTCTCGTAGCGCAGGGCGCTCAGCAGTGGCTCGTCGAGGAGGGCGAGGCTCGCGCCGCGCACGGCCGGGGCGAGCGGCGGCGGGTACCAGGAGGCCATCAGGTCGAGGGTGGAGTCGGCGACCCTGCGGCCGCCTTCGTCCCAACCGAGGTGGGCGTCCTCGTAGGCGTTCAGGGTGGCTTCGAACTCCTCGAAGGAGCCCGGGATGTCCTTGATGCCCAGATGGCGGCCGAGCGTGGCGTAGTAGTTGGCGCAGGCCCGGCGCTCGTGGTGGGTCAGCGGGCGCCAGCCGTAGGCGTCGATCCACCGTGCGGGAATCACCACGAACGTGCACAGGACGTAGCGCATGTCGTCGTCGGAGATGTCGTACCCGCGGTGCATCTGGTTGACGCGGCGGATGGCGGTGCGCGCCGTAGGGCTGTCGAAACCGTGCTCCACGACCGCGTCGAGGAGCAGCGCGGTGTCGTCGTAGCGCTTCTGGGTGCGCTCGGTGAACTCGGCGGTCTCGGCGAGCAGGCCGCCGATGGTGGGGACGGCGTAGGTCCTGAAGAGGGCGAGCTCCAGGGCCCTGGTGAAGTCCCAGGGGAACTCGTAGGTGGCGGTGAGCCGGTAGATGGCCAGGAAGTCTGTGTCGGGATCGAGCCGGAGGATCTCCCTCAGCCGGTCGTAGCGCTGCACCGGTGTCCTTTCTGTGGCGGGTGCCCAACTCTACGTGTACGTAGGGACCTTGGAAATCGGCACCCGTGGGCTCTCGACGCGCGTGTTACCGGCTGGTTAAGGTGCGCCGACGAGAGAGCGATCGGGAGGTCACGTGTCCGACGAGGAGGACGGGGGCTCGCTGTACGTGCTGACCGCCGTGCTGCTGACCCCCACGCAGTTCCCGGCGGTCCTGGGCGACGACTTCCCGCAGGCCTGCGCCCTGCTGGGCGTACGGCCGGTCGCCGACGGGTACGGGCTGGTGCTCGGGCAGGACGAGGAGGGTGCGCGCTGGACGGTCGTCGTGGACGACGTCTCGCTCGTGGCCGCCGCCATCGCCTCCTGGGACTGCGGGATGGAGTACGACCTGTCGCCCGACGAGCGGACGATCGTGGCCTCACTGGCGGGCTGGCCGCTGGAGCTGACGGTGGCGACGCCGGGGATACCCGAGCCGCACGATCCGGAACAGGGCGCGGACGGCACGGGACGGGTGCCGCTGACGCCGCCCTCGGCGGACGCGTGGGGTCCTGTGCAGCGGCGCATGGGCGCGGACCAGATCGCCCGCGAGTGGGCGGACTGGCGCGAGCGGGTCGCCACGGACGGTGGAGCGGCAGCCGCCGCGCACCCGGGACTCGCGCGGGCGCTGAAGGAGGCGGTGGGGTACACCCGTCAGGCGCCGCCGCCGGGCCGGGTGCGGTCCTCCTTCGCCGCCGAGGGCGCGCGGACGCTCCGGGCGGACGGGCCCGGCTGGTCGCTGGTGGCCCGGACCGACGACACGGCCTTCGTGCTGCTGGACGAGGAACCGGGCGAGGTCCTCGTGGTCCCGCACGGCGGGGAGACCGAGCTGCCGGACCTGCCGGACCTGCTGGCGGCGTTGGAACGCGTCGCCGCACGGCCGGCCTGAACAGGAGGGGAGACACCGTGGTGGTGGAGTCGCAGGCAGTGGGCGTGGTCGTGGGAGGCCGTACGGAGGTGGTGGACGACGACTGGGGGCGCGAGTCTGCCGTGATCCGGCTGGACGCCGAGCGGTTTGGTCCTGAAGCGCTGTACGGGCTGGAGGACTTCTCGCACGTCGAGGTCGTCTACCACTTCGACCGGGTTCCGGTGGAGAAGGTCGAGACGGGTGCGCGGCGCCCCAGGGGCAACCCGGACTGGCCCCTCGTCGGCATCTTCGCCCAGCGCGGCAAGAACCGTCCGAACCGGCTCGGCGTCTCGCGGTGCCGGGTGCTCAAGGTGGACGGTCTGGACGTGCACGTGGAGGGCCTGGACGCGGTGGACGGTACGCCGGTGCTCGACCTCAAGCCGTACATGGCGGAGTTCGGGCCTCGCGGCGAGACACGGCAGCCGCATTGGGCCACGGCCCTGATGCGGGACTACTACTGACCCGCTACCGCCGCTGCCGCCGCCCGCACCCGGCCGACCTCAGACGCGTTCGAGCGGGACGTACGGGGGCGCCGGGAGGGTGACGGTGATGGGGTCGCCAGGGCGGATGGTGCCTCCCTGGTGGACCACGCCCATGATCCCGGCCTTGCGTATCAGCCGGCCCTCCTCGTCCCTGCCGACGACCTGCTTGAGCAGTCCGCCCTGGAAGTTGTCGATCTGCAGGCACGGATTGCGCAGACCGGTCACCTCCACCACCGCCTCCTCGCCGAGGCGGAGCAGCGTGCCGGTGGGCAGAGCGAGCAGGTCTATGCCTTGCGTGGTCACGTTCTCCCCGAGCTGGCCCGGCTCGACGCTGAAGCCAGAGCCGGCCACCTCGTCGAACAGTTCCCGGTGGATCAGGTGTACCTGACGCAGGTTCGGCTGGGTCGGGTCCTGCGCCACCCGCGAGCGGTGCTTGACCGTGACACCGGCGTGCACGTCCCCCTCGACGCCGAGCCCCGCGAGCAGCGTGATGCTCTCCCGGTTGGGCTTGGTGAACGAGTACACGTCGTTCCTGCTGACCGCCGCGACCTGTGCGGTGTTCATGAGAAATACCCCCTTGCCGCCCTCAGCGGCCGAGCTGCTTCCTGGACATACCCCGCAGACGACGCCGCTGGGACGGATCAAGCAGGAGGTACCCGATCGCGGGCACTCCGATCAGGACCGCCAATCCCGCCCAGAAGCCCAGCACCCAGAACACTACGACGGCTGCCGCAACCCCGGCAACGGCAATCTTTCCGCTCTTGGACATCTACGGACACCTCTTCTGCGTCGGCTGTCGCCTCCTGCTTACTGCCTACTCAACGCGCCAGTGCGACCACGCGTTCCCGGCCTCGGCCGGGGTAGTGCCGGCCGCCCCGTAACCCCGGTAGTCAAGTTTGAGGATGCTCTTCCGTGATCCGTCGGGGCCGCCTGCCCCGGGAATCAGCGGCCCGGCATCCGGTCGCGCGCGAAGGCTGGGTCCAGGCCGGTCCGGCACCGCGCCAGGTGTTCTCGGCGCCGTCACCCGCCGCGCCTGCCCGCACGCTCAGGCGGGTCGGCGGCGGCGCTCGCGGTGCTGGAGGCGGAGGACCCCGACGACGCGGACGACGCGGAGCAGGCCGAAGTCGGCCCGTAGTGGCGGTTTCGACGCGGACTGGCCGACGTAGCGCTTGTGGGGGTCCGGGGCGCGCACGACGATGGGGGGCGCTCCGCGTACCGCGGCACAGGGCATCACGGGAGGGCGACATGGGCGATCCGTCGTTGGCGTTGCCGGGCGGGGCCGATCCCGTCGAGCGCACGCGGGTCCTGCGGCGGGCGCACGCCGCGTTCACCCGGGAGGGGCGGGTCGAGGCCCCGGTCCGGGCGGTGATCGCGAAGTCCTGGCGGCGGTGCGCCCGGGCCCGGGTCAGCCCGGAGTGCGCGCCTCGGCTGGAGCTGGCGGAGGCGGAGCTGCGGGCGTACCGGGCGCAGCATCCGCTGGCCCGGGTGATGCCGCTGTTCCGGGAGCTCGTAGGGGCGTTCGCGGCGCACGGGGCGCATCTGCTCGCGGTGTGCGACGCCCGGGGCGGGCTGCTCTGGGTCGAGGGAGAACCGGCCACCCTGCGACGGGCCGAGCGGCTCGGCTTCGTACCGGGTGCCCGCTGGGCGGAGACGGCGATGGGAACCAACGCACCCGGCACGGCGGTCGCGGTCGGGGAACCGGTACAGGTCTTCGGCGCCGAGCACTTCAGCCGCCGGGTCCACCCCTGGACGTGCGCGGCGGCCCCGGTCCGCGATCCGCGCACCGGCCAGGTGCTCGGCGCGATCGACATCACCGGCGGCGACGGACTGGCCCACCCCCATTCGCTGGCCTTCGTACAGGCGGTGGCGCGGGCCGCCGAGGCCCAACTGGCCCTGCTCGAACCGGCGTCGGCCGCCGACCGCGACACCCTCACCGCGCTCGGCCGCGACGAGGCGCTGCTGGTGCTCGGCGGCCGACATATCCCGCTGGGGCGGCGGCACAGCGAGATCCTGACGCTGCTGGCGCACCACCCCGAAGGACTGTCCGGGGAGGAGCTGGCGTTCGCTTTGTACGAGGACGAGTCGGTGTCAGCTGTCACATTGCGCGCTGAAATATCACGGTTGCGCGGACTGCTGGGCGCGCGGAACCTGCTCTCCCGCCCCTACCGGACCGCCGTGCCGCTGGAGGCCGACTTCACCGCCGTGACCCGGCACTTGGCAGCGGGCGCCGTCTCGGCCGCGCTCGCCCGGTACGCGGGACCCCTGCTGCCGGCCTCCGGCGCGCCCGGCATCGTCCGGTTGCGGCGCCGCATCGATGACCAGGCGCGGGCCGCCGTGATCGCGCGGGCGGACGCGGGGCTGCTGACCGACTGGGTGTGCGGCCCCTGGGGCGCGGAGGACCCGGCGGCGTGGCGGGCCCTGGCCGAAGCCCTGCCGCCCGAAGCACGCCCCGCCGCGCTGGCCCGCGTACGCTCCCTCGACGCGGAACTCGGCGGCGGGCCGCCCGCGCTGCCGCCCCCGCCCCCGCCCCCGCTCCCGCTCCCGCCCCCGGCGCGGCCGCGGACGGGGCGTGCAACGTATCCGCAACCTGCCCGCTCCTAGCCTCCTCCCCGAGCGCTGTCCGACGGCGGCCGGCGCCCGGCAAGGGGAGGACACCATGGCCCGTTACGCTGCGCCCGGTACCGAAGGCGCGCTCATGTCCTACGCGTCCCGCTACGACCACTTCATCGGCGGCGAGTACGTCGAGCCCGCCCGGGGCCGGTACTTCGCCAACCCCTCCCCCGTCACGGGCCTGCCCTTCACCGAGGTCGCGCGCGGCACGGCCGAGGACGTGGAGCGCGCGCTGGACGCGGCCCACGCGGCGGCGCCCGCCTGGGGGCGGACCTCCGTCACCGAGCGGTCCACCATCCTGCTGCGCATCGCGGACCGGATGGAGCAGAACCTGGAAGCCCTCGCGGTGGCGGAGACCTGGGAGAACGGCAAGCCGGTCCGCGAGACCCTCGCCGCGGACATCCCGCTCGCCGTCGACCAGTTCCGCTACTTCGCGGGCGCGCTGCGCGCCCAGGAGGGAGCGCTCAGCCAGCTCGACGAGGACACGGTCGCGTACCACTTCCACGAGCCGCTGGGCGTGGTCGGCCAGATCATCCCGTGGAACTTCCCGATCCTGATGGCGGTGTGGAAGATCGCTCCGGCGCTGGCGGCCAGCAACACGGTGGTCCTCAAGCCGGCCGAGCAGACGCCCGCTTCGGTGCACTACTGGCTGAGCCTGATCGTGGACCTGCTGCCGCCGGGCGTCGTCAACATCGTCAACGGCTTCGGCGAGGAGGCGGGCAAGCCGCTCGCCTCCAGCCCGCGCGTGGCGAAGATCGCTTTCACCGGGGAGACCTCCACCGGACGCCTGATCATGCAGTACGCGGCGGAGCACCTCAAGCCCGTCACCCTCGAACTCGGTGGCAAGAGCCCCAACCTCTTCTTCGACGACATCTGGACGACGGACGACGACCTGCGCGACAAGGCCCTGGAGGGCTTCACGATGTTCGCCCTCAACCAGGGCGAGGTCTGCACGAGCCCGTCGCGCGCGCTGATCGAGCGGGGCCGCTACGGCGACTTCCTGGACGCCGCCGTCGCCCGCACCGAACTCATCGTCCCCGGGCACCCGTTGGACACGGACACGATGATCGGGGCGCAGGCCTCCGAGGAGCAGCTGAAGAAGGTCCTCTCGTACGTGGAGATCGGGCAGCGGGAAGGCGCGAAGGTCCTCACGGGCGGCGCACGCATCGACCACGGCGGCGAACTGGCGGGCGGCTTCTACGTCCAGCCGACCATCTTCGAGGGCGACAACCGCATGCGGATCTTCCAGGAGGAGATCTTCGGCCCGGTGGTCTCGGTGACCTCGTTCCAGGACTTCGACGACGCCGTCCGCATCGCCAACGACACCGCGTACGGCCTGGGCGCGGGCGTCTGGACGCGCGACATCAACACCGCCTACCGCGCGGGCCGCGCGATCCAGGCCGGCCGCGTGTGGACGAACTGCTACCACGCCTACCCGGCCCACGCCGCCTTCGGCGGCTACAAGCAGTCCGGCATCGGCCGCGAGACCCACAAGATGATGCTGGAGCACTACCAGCAGACGAAAAACTTGCTGGTCAGCTACTCCCCGAAGAAGCTCGGCTTCTTCTAGAAGTTGAGCACGGTGCCTGACCTCCAGGGAAGATCCGGACCATTCACGGACCAGCGCGCCGGTCCACCGCGCATACCAGGAGACACTGGCCGTCATCTCACTGCGCCCCGCTCGCCGTCCACGGCCCAGGCGATTCGATTGACCGAAAGCACAGTGATGGACGTGTGGCCGGGGTGTGCTCTGGGGATCGGCATTCTCGGTAGCGTGACCATCTGCTGCATGGAGTGTCCATGTGTCCGGCTGGTCCGTGCGAGGGCTTCCGACGGAGAGTGATGAGGCGGCAATGAGTGAACTGACGAAGCCCGAGGTCGACGTTCCGGAGGGTGACGCTCCTACCGAGCTGACCATCCGGGACTTGGTCGTCGGGGACGGGGCTGAGGTGAAGCCGGGCATGGTGGTCAAGGTCCACTATGTCGGGGTGACCTTCGAGTCCGGGAAGGAGTTCGATGCCTCCTGGGACCGGGGCCAGCCGTTCAAGTTCGCCCTGGGCAGTGGCAAGGTCATCAAGGGCTGGGACCGGGGGGTGAGGGGGATGAAGGTCGGCGGTCGGCGCGAGATCATCGTTCCCCCGCGTCTCGGCTACGGCAATCAGTCGCCCTCGCCGTTGATCCCGGCGGGCTCGACCCTGGTTTTCGTGGTGGACCTGCTGGACTCGTTTTCCAGCACAGCCGGGTGGAGCAACGCCTAGTGACAGATGCGTACATGAGCCACGTGCCGGAGGTCTGCAGACGCCCCCCGCCCATATCCCGTCCGCCGACGTAGCCGGTCCGCATCCCGTAGGAAGCGATGGAATTGCCGGCCAGGCCACAAGCCGACAGCTGTTGGGCAGAGCGCGGGGGCGACGCGTAACCGTCCTCGGCGAGCCAGCGTGCGTGAGTCCCCGGGCCTCCCCCCACGTCCAGGATCCGGGCCGGCGCCGGAGGCAGACGGCTCCGCAGCCGATGGTTGCACGACAAGACGGCGAGGCAGCGCTGCCTCCATTGGGTGTAACCCGAGTGGCCGGGCGAGTGGCACCGTGGAGAGACTGGATCGTGCTGATCGACTATTGGCCGCTGCTCGGTCTGCGGCTGACGACGCCCCGTCTGGAGCTTCGTCTGCCCGGACCGGACGAGCTGGCGGAACTGGCTGATCTTGCGCACGATGGCGTCCACGACCCCTCGCTCATGCCGTTCAGCAGTGGCTGGACCGACTTGCCGGGGCTCGGAAGGGCGCGATCCGTGGTCCAGCATCACTGGCTACGGCTCGGGAACTGGAGACCCGAGGACTGGTCTCTGAACCTGGCCGTCTTCCTCGGCGGCCGGCCCGTGGGCATACAGGCCCTGGCGGCCAAGCGCTTTTCGCTGGTCAGAGAGGTCAACACCGCGTCGTGGCTCGGGCTGCCGTATCAGAGCCAGGGCATGGGTACGGAGATGCGGGCTGCCGTGCTCCACCTTGCGTTCGCCGGACTGGATGCCGAGGAGGCGACAACCGGCTCGTTCACCGACAACGCCGCCTCGCTGGCGGTATCCAGCAAGCTGGGCTACGTCCCCGACGGTATCGAGCGCCGGATTGTGCGAGGCGAGGTGGTCATCTTGCAGCGCCTGCGGCTTCCTCGCTCGCTGTGGCGGGTAGCCCTGGCGAAGGAAATCGAGATCACGGGGCTCAGTCCTTGCCTGCCACTGTTCGGCCTCCTCCCGCCCGAGGATGTGCCTTCCCCTCCTTGAACACCCTCACCGAGCCGCTGCCACACGCACGGACAGCCCGACACATGATCCGAACATCACTCATGACGGTTAGCCGGATGTGGCTTGAACTGCTCTATTCCGTAAGGGAATTACCGACCCGCTCAGACCGATACCATCTAGCGTCATGACGACCGCATCTCCTCGCCAGGGCGTACCCGACAAGCCCACACTCGACGGCCTCGAGGCCAAATGGGCTCCGACCTGGGACGAGCAGGGCGTATACGTATTTGACCGCACCGCGCCACGCGAGCGGGTGTACTCGATCGACACGCCCCCGCCCACCGTGAGCGGCTCCCTCCACGTCGGACACGTGTTCTCGTACACCCAGACCGACGCGCTCGCCCGCTTCCACCGGATGCGCGGCAAGGCGGTCTTCTATCCGATGGGCTGGGACGACAACGGCCTGCCGACCGAGCGCCGGGTCCAGAACTACTTCGGCGTCCGCTGTGACCCCTCGCTGCCCTACGATCCGGACTTCACCCCGCCGGCCAACCCCGGCAAGCAGCAGATCCCGGTCTCCCGCCGCAATTTCATCGAGCTGTGCGAGCGGCTCACGGTCGAGGACGAGAAGGTCTTCGAGAGCCTGTGGCGCCGACTGGGGCTGTCCGTCGACTGGAACCACACCTACCAGACCATCGACGGCCGGGCCCGCTCCATCTCGCAGCGGGCCTTCCTGCGCAACCTCGCCCGCGGGGAGGCGTACCAGGCCGAGGCTCCGACACTCTGGGACGTGACCTTCCAGACGGCGGTCGCCCAGGCCGAGCTGGAGGACCGTGAGCGCCCCAGCGCCTATCACCACCTGCTGTTCCGGTCAGAGGCCGGTCCGGCGGTGGAAATCGCCACGACGCGGCCCGAGCTGCTGCCCGCCTGCGTGGCCGTCGTGGCGCACCCGGACGACGCGCGCTACCAGAAGCTCTTCGGTACCACCGTGCGCACGCCTGTCTTCGGCGTCGAGGTGCCGGTGGTGGCCCACCGGCTGGCCGACCCCGAGAAGGGCACCGGCGCGGCCATGATCTGTACGTTTGGTGACACCACCGATGTGGTGTGGTGGCGTGAGCTCGATCTTCCGACGCGGTCCGTGATCGGTCGCGACGGCCGCTTCGTACGCGAGGTGCCGGCGGTGCTGGACTCCGAGGCCGCGAAGGCCGCGTACGCGCAGCTCGCCGGAGCGACCCCGCACACGGCCCGCGAGCGGCTGGTGGAGTTGCTGCGCGCCGAGGGCAGCCTCGTCGGTGAACCGCGGCCCTTCAACCACATGGTCAAGTTCTACGAGAAGGGCGACAAGCCGCTCGAGATCGTCACCAGCCGCCAGTGGTACCTGCGCAACGGCGGGCGGGATGCCGCCCTCCGGCAGAAGCTGCTGGAGCGGGGCAATGAGCTGAGCTGGCACCCCGACCACATGCGCAACCGGTACCAGTCGTGGGTGGAAGGGCTCGCCGGGGACTGGCTGATCAGCCGGCAGCGCTACTTCGGCGTGCCCGTGCCGGTGTGGTACCAGCTGGACTCCGATGGCAACCCCACCGACGAGCTGATCGTGCCGTCGGAGGAGTCACTCCCCGTGGACCCGAGCAGCGACGCTCCGCCCGGGTTCACGGCGGACCAGCGCGACGTACCCGGCGGCTTCACCGGTGATCCGGACGTGATGGACACCTGGGCGACGTCCTCCCTGACCCCGCAGATCGCCGGCGGCTGGGGGTACGACGAGGACCTCTTCCAGCGGGTGTTCCCGATGGACCTGCGCCCCCAGGCCCACGAGATCATCCGCACCTGGCTCTTCTCCACCGTCGCCCGCGCCGAGCTGGAGCACGACGCGCTCCCCTGGGCCCACGCCGCCATCAGTGGCTGGATCCTCGACCCGGACCGCAAGAAGATGTCCAAGTCCAAGGGCAACGTCGTCACCCCGCTGGACCTCCTGGACCAGCACGGGTCGGACGCCGTTCGGTACTGGGCCGTGTCCGCCCGCCCGGGTACGGACACCGCGTTCGAGATCGGCCAGATGAAGATCGGCCGACGTCTGGCCATCAAGATCCTGAACGTGTCGAAGTTCGTACTGGGCCTCGGTGCGGCCGAGCGTCGGACCGCCGTGACCAACCCACTCGACCAGGCGCTCCTCGCGCGGCTCGCCGATGTCGTGGACGAGGCGACGGCCCAGCTGGAGGCGTACGACTACGCCCGCGCGCTGGAGACGATCGAACGGTGCTTCTGGGCGTTCTGCGACGATTACGTCGAGCTGGTGAAGAGCCGCGCCTACGGCGGAGGGGGCGAAGAGGCCGCGGCCTCCGCTCAGGCGACCCTGTCGACGGCCCTCTCGGTGCTGCTGCGACTCCTCGCGCCGTTCGTGCCGTTCGCCACCGAGGAGGCGTGGAGCTGGTGGCAGCAGGACTCGGTGCACCGGGCTCAGTGGCCCAGCGGAACGGAGCTGCGCGAGCTGTCCCTGAAGGGCGACCCTCAGCTCCTGGACGTCGCCGCCGACGCCATCGCCGCGATCCGGAAGGCCAAGAGCGCGGCCCAGGTTTCCATGCGGGCCGAGGTGGCCACGGTGACCGCCCGCGGGCCGGCCTCGCTGCTGGCGACTCTTCGCCAGATCAGTGCGGACGTGCGATCCGCGGGAAACATCGCTGACGTGGAACTCGAAGTGGCCGAGAGCGAGCAACTCCAGTACGAGATCACCATGTAGTCGAAGCAAAACCCATGACGGCGTTGCCGACCCTCACGCGAGGCGTCGGCGGCGCCGTTCCACTTTCAGCCGCGGGACGGTCTGCCGTTCGGCCCGCTTCAGGGCAGCTCCCGGTAGAAGGTTTCGGCCATGTCGGGTAAGACCGCCCAATGCACTGCACAAGGCACAGATGTTCGTACTAGAGTCTCCGCTCTGTGACGGTCAGTCACCACACAATGCGGGCATCCGAACAGCGAGAGACCGAACGGCTCCCCTGCTGACACGTCACGAGTACCACTCCGCAGCGTGTCTGGATCCACCAGTCCCTGCGGTCGACTTGTGGGAAGGCGCCTGTGCAAATCGCGGTGCAAGACCCCGGAAAGAGCGCCACGTACATACTCGACCCTGAGCTGTTGGGCGAGTTCACGGTCGAACCGGCACGGCTCGGTGAGGGCGCCGACGTCGTGTTCGTCCTTCCGTCCGAGACACTGTGCGAACAGGTCCCCGTCATCGCGGGCAGTGGCTCGACCAATCCCTCCATCCTGATCTCCGACCCCGACCGTGACCGGCGGTGGCTGCTGACCCGCTCCGATCTGGAGCGCTTCGCGGCCGACCATCAGCCGCCGGCCGACGCCGTCTGGTTCTCGATGCCCGACGCGAGCGCCGGAATCTACGCCGCGGTCCCCCTGTTCCGCCGCGCTCTCGTGCAGAACAGCTCCTGAGCAACAGGCCCGCGGCAGCACCGGCTGCCGCGGGCCTCGGCCGCCCTTGATCCGGCCCACCTCACGAGGGACTTCGACAATGGACAGGGTTCGAGTATTTCCCGCACGGGCCATGGCGCCCCAGATCCAAGCCGACGCGCGGTGGGTCGCCGTCGATGCCGCCACCCGCCAGGCGTACATCCTCTCCGGCAAGGACCGGGAATGCGCTTTGCTGTCCTGGATCGCGCGGGGCCAGGGACGCGAGGCGAACGAAGAGTTCACCGCGGCCGCGATGACCCTCGGCATTTCCGACGCCTGGGGAAGTCCGGAGCCACCCAACTTCCTTGCCCACTACCGCCGCCTCAACCTCGACTATCCCTTCCTCGACTACAGCGTCGAGACGAGCCACGAAGCCGACCGCGCCCTCATGGACGGCTACGCGGCACACGAAGCGCCACCACCCGTCACGACACCGCGCCCCGGAGCAAGCACTGCCCTGCCGCAGACCTCGCTCCCCGTCGGGAATTCCAACCCTCCCAGCGCTGGTCTTCTGGCCGCGTGGCTGGCGTCGGCGGGCCGGATCACCGGCTGCCGTCACGGGCGGCACGGTCCCATCGTCCTCAAGACCAGTCCGTCCGGCGGCGCCCGGCACCCCACGGATCTCGGCGTGATCGTCGGCGACGCATGGCCGGCTCCCCTGCGGGGCTGTTGGTGGTACGACGGCGAGCAGCACGCGCTCGTACGCGCCGAGGCCGACCTGCCTGTGGAGGTGGCCATCCCTCCGTTCGGGCTCGCCTTCGTCCTCTCCAGCCATGTTGAGCGGGCCATGTGGCGCTACCGGGATGTACGGGCCTTCCGGCCGGTCCTCATCGACGCCGGCCACGTTCTCGAAACGCTGGACCTGGCGCTGCGGTCCACCGGGTGGTCCACCGCCTGGCTTCCGCTACCGACGTTCACCGGCCCCGACCCCGTTCTGGGTGTACTCGTCGCCACGCCAGAACCGGCCGCTGTGAAGGCCGGGTTACTACCGGCGGCCCACCCCGGATCCGCGGACGCGGACGCGGACGGCGAGTACCGCACCAACCCGTTCCTGTCGCTCATACCGCGAGCCGATGGCCTCTACGCCCAGGTGCACTCCGAATCTCAGGACCTGACCGCACTGACACCGGAGGCGGTCACAGCACTCGCCTACGCCAACCCCAGCACGCGGGGTGACCGGCCGTCCCGGCCGGCCGAGATCTGCGAGAGCAGTGGGGCGCCCCTCGGGGAGGTGGAGAAGCTGGTGGCCGCGCGGGCGCTTCTCCCCGCAGTCGAGGCCATGGCCCTCTGGGACCGGGCACAGCCGTGGATCGAGTCCGGCTGGTTCCCGTCTCTGCTGGTTCATGCCGACGCGGCTGGTGAAGCCCGCCTCCACGGACTCCAGGCGACGACCACGGCTGACGCCGAACCGCCCCTGCCCTGGTCCCGGCTGCCCGCAGCCCTGGCCGCGCGCCGCACGCACCGCGCCTTCGCCCAACGGCCCGTATCCGCGTCGACGTTGGAATCCCTGCTCCGGATCCTGACGACCGTACGGAGCGAAGTCCGGTTGAGCTTGCTGCACCCGAGCGACGTCCTGGACCCGGGCACGTATCGGCGCGACGGCGAGGGCTGGGTCCGCGTGGGAGCGGCGCCCACCCCCGACGACATCCAACGTGCCGCCATCGGCCAGTCCTGGACAGCCGGTATATCAGCGGTCGCCTGGCTCGTCCCCCACCCTGTGAACCAGGGTGTGGTGGCCTGGGAGAACGCGCTCATCCAGTGCGGACGCGACGCACAGCGCATCGCACTGGGACTCGCCACCGATCCGTCATGCGGCGTCTTCCAGAGCCCGGCCCTCGTCGAGCACCTCCTCACACCGCTGACCGGACTCGGCGAGAACCACGACGGCGCCTATCTGGTAGGCGTGGGAGCCCGGAAGACCCAACCCGACGACCCGCCTCTGCCCTCCAGCGCACGTGGGGGTGGACGCGATGACTGACAGCACCCCATGGGTCGCCCTCGAACGAGCCGATGGAACATGGGATGTTGTCGACAACGCCACGAGCACGGCATACCGGGTCGACAGCAGCCTCGGTGCGCGGCTGTGGCAGCAGGACGAACTCTGGCCCCTCCCACTGCACCAGGTCCTCGGTACGGTTACCGGTCCGGCTGCCTCTGCCGGCACTCCGGAGGAGATGCCGTTCGTCGACCTCTCGCTCGCGGGCCGCGTGGTCCGCTACCGCACCGCCGACGCGGCCGCGCTGCACGGGCTCCGCAGCGGACTGAGGGCCGCACTCCCCCAGCGTCGGAGGACAGCGGACGTTCTCGTACAGCTCGGTCCCGAGGCTCGAACCGATCTGCTGCACCGCTCGACCGCCTTCTCGGTTCCGCCCGCCGCCTACCGGGTCACGTGACTGCGGGCGGGCCGGGGTGAATCCGGGCCGCCCGCATCGGCTGTCGCGTCAGACGCCGAAGTCGGCGGTGATGCCGGCCAGGCCGGAGGCGTAGCCCTGGCCGACCGCGCGGAACTTCCATTCGTCGCCGCTGCGGT
>NZ_JBSFTP010000075.1:0-37847 GCF_053591315.1 Streptomyces sp. NPDC003042 | reverse complement strand
ACCGCAGCGGCGACGAATGGAAGTTCCGCGCGGTCGGCCAGGGCTACGCCTCCGGCCTGGCCGGCATCACCGCCGACTTCGGCGTCTGACGCGACGCGTGACGCGGGTGGGCCGGAGTTCACCCCGGCCCGCCTGCGGTCGTATGGCCGCTCGCCGCAGGCGGTGCGCCTTGTTCCGCATGCGATGGCTTCACCAGGTCCCGGGACTGCCCCGCACGGGGCTCGACCGTATTGCCAGCCTCGACATCCTGCCGCGCACCTGGCGCCAACAGCCCTCTGCCGCACGCATCCATCTGCGCGAAAGAGCCTGCACCTCACGAACATCATGGCGCCATCGACGAGTTGTCGTCTCCGCTGCACCCCACGCCCCTTGTGCCCGTCGGTCAGATTGCTCGCTGTTCCTTGCGGCGCGCCAGCCTGGCGTGTCCGCCGTCCCCTTGAGGGATGACGGCTTCGGTCTTCCACGTCAGTGCGTCGACGCTGAACCTACGTACATGCTGCGGCGTTCGAGGAGGATGACGTCGCGCCAACGGCCGTGGTGGTGGCCGATGCGTTCGCGGCTGCCGATGGTGCGGAAGCCGGCGCGCTGGTGGAGGGCGAGGCTTGCGGTGTTCTCGGGGAAGATGCCGGACTGGATGGTCCAGATGCCGGCGACTTCGGTCGAGGTGATGAGGGTGTCGAGGAGGGCACGGGCTATGCCGCGGCTGCGGGCTGCCGGGTGGAAGTACACGGAGTGCT
Source organism: Streptomyces sp. NPDC003042 (assembly GCF_053591315.1). NCBI lineage: Bacteria > Bacillati > Actinomycetota > Actinomycetes > Kitasatosporales > Streptomycetaceae > Streptomyces > Streptomyces sp. NPDC003042. The sequence goes on along the minus strand of NZ_JBSFTP010000075.1, from coordinate 37,110 downwards.
CGCCTACGCCGTCGTACGCGCAGCGGTCGGAGACGGCGCTCACGGCGATCCAGCCCAGGACCCGCCCGCCCGTGTCGTCGGTGGCCGCGAACCGCTGATCGGGGAGCTTGGTGGAGTCGAAGGTGACCCAGTCGGGGGGTCGTGGTCTCGAAGGTGGCGTTGCCCTCGTCAATGCCCGCCCGGTAGATGCCAGGACCTCGGTACCGGTGGGCAGTCATGGGTGCGATCTTCACAGCCGCCCCGTGATGGCGTGGACAGCGGCGGGGAAGCAGTCCAGGCAGGCCGCGTTGACTGCGTAGCGGGTGCTGGTGCCTGGCGTTCGGGCGGTACGAAGCGGACCTCGGTCAGACCTTGAGGTGGTGCGAGACGGTCGACTGGCCGATGGTGAGGCGGTCGGTGATCTCGCCGACGGTCATCGGCTGCCGCTCGGAGGCAAGCAGGTGCAGGAGTCGTACGCGGCAGTTGCTCGTTGGTCCAGCGGGTCCCTCGGGTGGGCAGGCTCAGGTCCGCCGGCTTGGCGACGTCGAGAAGCTGATGAAACTCGGCGCGGGCCCGGTCCAGCTGTTTCTATTCAGGCTCTTATCATGCGCGGCGCACATTTGGGTTTGATCGACGATCGACGCAAGTTGTCACTATTCAAGCAACTCGGCACGAGGCTGGAGGAAGTCCGAGCCTGTAACTGTCCATGCGGAACAGCCAATGCTGATGTGGAAACTACTCGCGGCAAAGTATGGCCGAAAGGGCATCTATTCCCGAACAGGTGACCCGCTTGGAATCCAAGCCACGTCCTACGGAGCATTGCCCCCGAACCAGTAGCTGCCTAATTAGCCGCTGCTTTGGCGGCTGGTCTCGCAGGAGCTACGTCGACAGTCCGGTGGACGCGCGGGGCACGCACCACGGAGCTAGTTCCCATGCCAGCGTCCTCTTTGACGGGACGCCGACGGTGTCCCCATGCTAGACGGTCCCGAACCTGCAGCGTGTTCCAGACCGAGCCTCTCGAATAGCAACGGACCGGGGGAGTGGCGTACTACAAGGCTGGCCGATATGCGCGCGAGCCGCTTTGTGACGCTGTGGGGGGTTGCGGCAAACGCCGGCGGGAGCTTTTGCGGCGTCAGATGCGGCCGGTCTCGTGGGCCCACATGGCGACCTCGACGCGGTTTCGGGCGCCGAGCTTTCGCATGAGGCTGGCGAGGTGGGCTTTGGCGGTGCTTGGGGTGATATGGAGCTCGTTGGCGATCTCATTGTTGGTGCGGCCTTGGGCTACAGGCACGAGGACTTCCTCCTCGCGGGCGGTGAGCGGTTCTATCGGCTGCCTCGGTGGTGAGGTCTGTGCGTGGGTGAACGCTGCGAGCAGTCGGACAGTCACGCTGGGTGCGATCAGTGCGTCTCCGGCGGCGGCGGCGTGGATGGCCTGGGTCAGCAGGGCGGGTCCGGCGTCCTTGAGCAGGAACCCGCGGGCGCCGGCTTTGAGCGCCCCGTGGACATACTCGTCGAGGTCGAAGGTGGTGATGACCACGATCGGCAGGGGATCGGTGACGCTGGGGCCGGCGAGGCGTCGGGTGGCTTCGATGCCGTCCATCAGCGGCATTCGGATGTCGAACAGGCCGACGTCGGGGCGCAGCTGGAGCGCCAGGCGGACTGCCTCGCGCCCGTCGGCGGCCGCGCCGACCACTTCGATGTCGGGCTGGGCGTCGAGCAGCATCGTCAGCCCGGTGCGCACGATGGGCTGATCGTCGGCGATGAGGACCCTGATGCTCATCGTGGCGTCCCGGTTCGAGGCAGGACCGCCTCTACCCGCCAGCCCCGCTCGGCGGCGGGGCCTGCGTGGAAGGTGCCGCCGAGCAGTAAGGCGCGTTCCCGCATGCCCACCAGGCCGTAGCCTGCTGGGGCGCGGCCGCCAGCGGTGAAGCCGTCGTCGTCGATGGTCAGCCGTACCTGGTCGGCGTCGCCTGTGACGGCGACGGTGACCTGGGTCGCGTGGCGGGCGTGCCGTCGAGCGTTGGTGATGGACTCCTGGGCCAGGCGGTAGATCGCGGCCCCGACCGCCGGGCTGAGGTCGTCGAACTCGCCGAATAGCGTCACCTCGACGCAGGGACGCGTCTGGCCATCGGTGGCGAGCTGCTCGACCTCGGCCACGCCGGGCTGCGGCGCGAACTCGGTGTCCTGTGTGGCGCGGAGCACGCCGACGATGGCGCGCAGCTCGGTGAGGGTGCGGGTCGCTGCGTCCTCGATGATGGCCAGGGCCTCGATGGCACGCTCGGGGTGGGAGGCCGCGATGGCACGTCCTGCTTGGGCCTGGATGGCGATGCCCGAGACGTGGTGGGCGACGGTGTCGTGGAGTTCACGAGCGAGCTGTTCGCGTTCGCGGGCCTTGGCTTGGTCGATGTCGCGGATGAGGATCTTCGTGTGATAGCGGATCGCGGCGCCGAGCGCGGTGGCGAACAGGAAGAACCCGTATGATGCGACCGAATCCGCCAGGCTGGTGGTGTCGGCGACGTTGGTGATGGCCAGCCAGAGCAGGATGACGCCGAGGCCGCTTGCGGCTTCCCGACCGGAGCCCCACCGGAACAGGGCGTAGGCCAGGATCAGCGCCGCGGAGATGCTGTTCAGCAGGGCGCCTTGCGACCCGGTGAGGATTCTGACGATGTCGACGATCGTCAACGTGCCGAAGGAGACCGCAACCGCGACGAGCGGGTGCGTGCGTCGCCACAGCAGGGGGCCGAGGACCGCGAGCACCGCGAGTAGCAGCAGCGGGCGTGGCGCCAGGTCCTGGCGAAGCACCACTTCCAGCAGGGACCAGCAGATCAGTACTGCGACCAAGGCCCAGTCCCGCGGCCTCCGGTCCGGGGCATTCGTGGGTCGAGGTTCGGCCCACAGCGAGCGGAGTGTGTTGGTGGCCATCTGATCAGCCTAGGCGGCCCGCGTGCTCGGTGTATCCGCCGAAAGTACAAGAGCCCGGCTGTGCCAACGGCCAGGTCGAATCAGGCTCCGCGGCTGATGTGCCCGCCGCCGGCATCCGTGAAGGTGGAAGCACCCACCCAATCGAGCCAGGGAGCATTGTGATGAGAACGCCTCAATCCCATACCGCACTAGAGAATCCGCCGTCCCAGAGCACGCTGGAAGATCTGCGCATGCCCGTGCAGGCCAAGCTCGCAGCAGCATGGACCAGCTTCATGTTCCTCTACATCTATGTCGACTACCTCGCCCTGTACAAGCCCGGCTTCGTCGACGACATCCTGGCCGGCATCGTCCACGAGTTCGACATCGGTCCAACCTTTGTCGCCATTGCGCTCACGCTCATGGCCATCCCGATCCTCATGATCCTGCTCTCCGCGACACTGCCCGCCCGTGTCAACCGCACCATCAACCTCGTCGTAGCAACGCTCTACATCCCCGTCTCGATGTTCAACGCGGTAGGGGAGTCCTGGACCTACTTCTACTTCTACGGCCTCTCCATCGGACTCGAGGTGCTGCTCCTGGCCTTCATCCTGCGCTCCGCCTGGACCTGGCCACGCCGCACCGCATCACCGGCGACCCTGGCAGCCAGCCTCGACAGCGAGCCACTCCGCAGGCCGCAGCAGGCGTGACTGCCCGCCCCGCGCCCGACCATCCTTCGCTCGCGCCACCCGCGGGCACGGTCCATTCAGCGGTGACCTGATGGTCATGCCGGTGTGGCGATGCTCCAGGGATCGCCCAGAAAGGCGTTGCGTAGGGCTGTGAAGACCTCGACGCCGTGGGCTTTGGCCGTGGCGATGTAGGAACGGACGCGGCAGAACGCGGTGAGTCCTCGCATGCTGCGCCAGCTCCCGCTGATCTTGGCTTGGAGCTTGGCCATCCTGATCGCCTGCTCGGCTGGGTTGTCGGTCCACTCGACGTGGAAGTCCAGGGTGAAGTTGAGGACTTGATCGACTCGCTCACGCATCCGTTTCGCCAGCTTGTAGGCGTCGTGGCTGCGGCCGGCGGTCCCGGGGGTGTTCGCGTCGATGCCCTGCTGCGCGGTGTTGAGATACAGATCCCGCAGGCTCTGGCTCGTGGTCGTGGACAGGCCGGCCGCGCCCTGCGTGATCGCGGTGTCGACGGGGCGTCGTGCCTTCTCCAAGGTCTGGCGCATCTGCTCGGCCCACGCCTGATGTTCGGGGTCGGACTCCCACACGGCCTTGAGGTCGCGCAGCAGGTGAGCGCAGCACAGTTGCACCTGGGTGACCTTCCCGCCACGGGTGGTGTCGCTGTATTTGTGGTAGCCGTGCCAGTCATCGCGGATGAGCACTCCGGCGAAGCGCGGCAGGATGTCGAAGCCGTCCATGGCGGCGTGGCTGCGGGTCTGGTGCGCGCCGTACCAGATCAGATTGTCGGTGCGGGCGGTGTAGACGTAGCCGGTCGCGCCGTTGACCGGCACCGGGGTCTCGTCGTGGTGCAGCCGCGGCGCGGCGGCCAACGCGCGTTTCAGGTCGGTCTCGAAACCGACCAGCCGCGTCGACAGTCGCCGCAGGCAGGAGGCGACGAACCCGGTGGACACCGGGCAGCCGAACAGTTCCGCGAGCATCTCAGCGGTCCGCTCCATGCTGACATGCCCGCGATAAGCGATGTGCGCGGCGAACGCCCGCACGTTCGGGCCGTAACAGACCGGCCCGGACACCCCCGCCGGAGGCGGCGCCTGGGTGAGGTGCCCGGCCGAGCACCGCCGCCGCATCAGATCGAACTGGACCTTGCGCAGCGTCACCGGCGGGACGTCCCACTGCTGGACCGGGGTGAACCCCTCACCAGGGGCGTTCGAATCCAGACACTCGCCGCAGGTCGAGCACTCGGCGGGCTCGACTGGCACTGTGTCAGCCAACTCCGAGACCGGCGCGAACTCCAGGCCCGAGCCCGGGTGTCCCCGCTGCCCACCGGGCTTGCGGTCCTTGGACCGTTCTCGCCGCGAGTTCGCCTTATGCCGCTTGGCTGACGGTTCCCGACTGCCCGAACGCGCCGGTCGTGCAGGAGCGGATCGCCGCCGCGCTCGACGGCCGGGCGGCGGAGGTGGAGCTGGTCGAGGTGCGCGAGGAGGAAGAGGCCGCGCTGGGGCATGACCGGCTCGCCCACCGTGCTGATCAATGGCGCCGACCCGTTCGCGGTGGCGGGGGCCGCGCCGAGCGTCTCGTGCCGCCTGTACCGGGACGCGGACGCCCGCACCGACGGGGCGCCGAGTGTGGAGGCCCTGCGCGCCAGGCCCTCACGGGCGGGGGCAGCCGACCCATTGCAGCACCTGTTGTTGGCGTTCGTTTAGCTGTCGGGTCGCTGGCCGTGTTCTGCCGGTCCATCGTCTTCATCGGCCTGAGCACATTGGCTGCAGCACTCGGGCTCAGGGCCGTATCCGCTCGGCCCGCACGGCGCCGTGCCGGGAGCGCGCTAAGCTGCACACGCCCCGCGGGGGAAGTCCGGTGGAAGTCCGGCGCTGACCCGCAACGGTAGGCGGAGTGACGAACCTGTAGGCAGGTCCGTCCCCCGTGAGCCCGATTACCCGCGGCGGTGAAGGCTCCTGACAACTCGCCGTGGACTGCGAGAGGGTGCTGCGCCGGACGCACCACGTCGCGGTCTGCTCCCTTGGCGTGTGGCACGGCCCGAGGCGAAGGCGATCCGCCCGTGGCCATACCTGTCGAACACAGCAGCGCTGCCGCGCCGCCGCACGCTTCCCGAACGGGCACCGGGCCGGCGCCGCCAAGACGCGTGCCGCTGCCACCTCTTCTCGCCGCCCTGTGCGTCGCGCTGGTGCTCTCCGTCGTCTGCGGGGCGGGGATCGGGGCTTCCGGACTCTCCTGGGGCGAGGTGCTGCGCTATCTCTGGTCGGGGCTGGCAGGTGGAGCGATAGCCCCCGACGAGGTGCCGGCGTACACCATCGTCTGGGAACTGCGCTTCCCGCGAGCCCTGCTGGCCGCGGTCGTCGGCGCAGGGCTCGCGGCCATCGGCGTCGCCGTGCAGGCCATGGTCCGCAACGCGCTCGCCGACCCCTTCGTCCTCGGCATCTCCTCGGGCGCGGCAGTCGGCGCCAACGCCGTCATGCTCTTCGGTGCGCTCGGCGCGCTCGGTATCTGGGCGCTGTCCACCGCCGCGTTCTTCTCCGCGCTGCTCGCCATGATGCTGGTGTACGCGATCGCCCGCACCGCTCGTGGTCTGACCCCGATGCGGCTGGTCCTCACGGGCAGCGCGATGTACTACGGCTTCTCGGCCGTCACCACGTTCATGGTGTTCGCGGCCGAGCGCGGTGAGGCGGCCCGCTCCGCGATGATGTGGCTGCTCGGCAGCCTCGGCGGCGCCAACTGGGCCTCCCTGCCCGTTGCCGCGGGCGCCGTGCTCGCCGGCCTCGTTCATCTCACGCTGTCGGCGCGCCGACTGAACGCGCTCGCCATGGGCGATGAGACGGCGGCCGCGCTGGGCGTGGACGCGGGGCGGCTGCGCAAGGAGCTCTTCGTGGTCTGCGCGGCCGTCACCGGGGCCGTGGTCGCCGTCAGCGGTGCGATCGGCTTCGTCGGACTGATGGTTCCCCACGGCGTACGCATGCTGGTCGGCGCCGACCACCGCCGGGTGCTGGCCGTCGCACCGCTGGCGGGCGCGGTCCTGATGATCTGGGTGGACATCCTCTCCCGCGTCGTGATGGCACCGACCGAACTGCCGGTGGGCGTACTGACCGCAGTCATCGGCGTGCCGTGCTTCGTCCTGCTGATGAGCCGCCGCTCGTACACCTTCGGAGGCGCGTGATGCGGATCGACATCGATGACCTGACGGTCGAGACCGCGGGCGCGCGGCTGGTCGAGGACGTCACCCTGCGGGTGGGCGGCGGGCAGCTCGTCGGGCTGGTCGGACCCAACGGCAGCGGCAAGTCCAGCCTGCTGCGCTGCGTCTACCGGGCGCTGCGCCCCACGGCCGGTACGGTCCGGCTCGGCGGGGAGGACCTGCACGCGATGAGCGCGCGCGACGGCGCCCGCCGGCTGGCCGCGCTACCCCAGGAGTCGGTCGCCGAGTTCGACTTCACGGTCACCGAGGTCGTAGCGATGGGACGGCTGCCGCACCAGAGTGCCACGGCCCGCACCACCGCCGGGGACCGGCAGGCCTGCGAGGCCGCGCTGGCGCGGGTCGGCGCCGGACACCTGGCCGACCGCGGCTTCCTCACGCTCTCGGGCGGGGAGAAGCAGCGGGTCCTGATCGCCCGCGCGCTGGCCCAGCAGCCGCAGGTGCTCGTGCTCGACGAGCCCACCAACCACCTCGACGTCGCCCAGCAGTTGGAAGTGCTGTCGCTGGTGCGCGGCAGCGGGCTCACCGTGCTCACCGCACTCCACGACCTCAACCTCGCCGCCGTCCACTGCGACCTGCTCTACGTCATCGAGCACGGCCGGATCGTCGCCTCCGGCGCTCCGTACGACGTACTCACGACCGAACTGCTGACCGAGGTCTTCGGCGTACGGGCGCACCGCGTGCCGCACCCCGAGTCCGGGGCCCTGCACCTGCTCTTCGACCGACTCCCGCCCGCTCAGCCCGCCTCTTAAGGAGCCCCGATGACCTCGCTCGTACGCCCCGCCGCTCTCGCGCTCGCCGCTGCTCTGACTCTCACCGGCTGCGGCGCCGAGGTCACCTCCCGCGACAGCGGGGACGGCCAGGCCAAGGCAGGCGGCCACTATCCCGTGACCATCGAGAACTGCGGTCAGAAGAAGACCTATGGCGCGGCCCCGGAGCGCGTGGTCACCAATGACGTCGGCATCACCGAGATCATGTTCGCGCTCGGCCTGGAGGGCCGCATGGCGGGCTATGTGATGCCGGACGACAGGGGCGATCTCGACTCCGTCCCATGGAAGGACGCCTATCAGAAGACCAAGTGGCTGTCGAAGAAGACGATCAACAAGGAGTTGGTCCTCGACTCCCGCGCGGATCTGGTGTTCGCGGGCTGGAACTACGGCTTCAACGAGGCGGAGGGCTTTACCCCCGCAGAGCTGGAGAGGGTCGGTATCGGCTCGTACCTGCTGACCGAGTCGTGCCGCAACGGGACGGACAAGGCACGTGGTGTGATGCCGCCGCTCGAGGCGCTCTATACCGACCTGCGGAATCTGGGGAAGCTCTTCGACGTCGAAGACCGTGCCGAAGCCCTCATCGCGAAGTTCCAGAAGCAGGTGACCGAAGCAGAGGCGCAGGCCCTGAAGGGAGCCGACCGGCCTCGCGTCTTCCTCTACGACGACGGCCGCGACAGGCCCTTCACGTCAGGTGCGTACGCGGGGCCGCACGACATCATCACCAAGGCGGGCGGCGACCACGTCATGAAGGACCTCGAAGACAGCTGGACGACCGTCGGTTGGGAGACCGTCGTCGAGCGGGATCCCGAAGTGATCGTGATCAACGACTACGGGGACACCGGCGCCGAGGAGAAGAGGAAGTTCCTGAAGTCCTACCCGCCGCTCGCGAACGTCTCGGCGATCAAGCACGACCGTATCGTCGTCCTCGACTACGCGGAGCTGGTGGAAAGCCCGCGCAATCCCGCGGCGATCGCCTCGCTGGCCGCCGATTTGCGCACCCTGACCCGGTGAGAGCACACCAGGCCGATGGCCGGCGCCCTTCTCGGGCACCGGCCATCGGTGTATCACCGTCGACACGGCCGGTGTACTTGCAGCAGCTCCTGACCGGTACTCGCCTGCTAGCCGGCGGTTGGGCGACAGCGGGCGCACACCCCCCCTTGAGCTCCAGGGTGTGCTCGACTTCGGGGAAGCCGGTCGTTCGGGTCACGCCGGCGATCCAGTGGCCGACCACGTCGGTGTCGAGTGGCTGGCCACGCCGACAGTAACGGCAGATCAGGTGGTGGCGGTGACACCTTTCGGGTGGGGACGGCGACGCGGAGGGCTCAGGCCGCGCCGGGGACCAACAGCGGTTCGCCGCGCAGCAGCGCGCTGTCGCGGGGCGGCCAGTCCATCGTCGACCAGGGGTGCCGCAGCTCGTGCTGTTCCGTGACCTCGTGGGGGCGCATGGCACCGAGTCCGCGCGCCTCGTCGTGGCGGGCGTAGGCGCTGTCGACGTAGCGGTGACCGGTGTCGGCGGCGAGGAAGACGTACGTCCTGGAGTCGTCGCGCTCCCGCTCCCAGAGGGTGGTCAGGTACGCCGCGCCGGCCGACAGCCCGGCGAAGATACCGCTGGCCCGCAGGAGTTCGACCGCGCCGGACATGGCGTAGTCGAAGTTCACCCAGTGGATCCGGTCGTACAGCTCGTGGCGGACGTTCTGGAACGGGATGGAGCTGCCGATCCCCGCGATGATCATGTCCGGGTCGGAGACATGTTCGGCGCCGAAGGTGACGCTGCCGAACGGCTGGACGCCGACGAGCGTCACGTCACGGCCCGCCTCGCGCAGATACGTGGCGATGGAGCCGGTCGACGCGCCGGTACCGACTCCGCCCACCAGGGCCAGCGGCCCTTCCGGGACCTCCTTGCCGATCAGGTCGGCGACGTCCCGGTAACCGAGGTAGTGGATGGAGTCGTGGTATTGGCGCATCCAGTGGTAGCCGGGGTTCTCGCGCAGCAGTTCGCCGATCCGCTCCACGCGCAGGTTCTGGTCCAGGCGCAGGTTCTTGGAGGGGCGGACCTGTTCCAGCGTGGCGCCCAGGACCTCCAGCTGCACGCGGAGTGTGCGGTCCACCGTCGTCGAGCCGACGATGTGGCACCTCAGGCCGTAGCGGTGGCAGGCGAGGGCGAGTGCGTGGGCGTAGATGCCGCTGGAACTGTCGATGAGCGTGTCACCGGGTTCGACCTGGCCGGTGTCCAGGAGGTGGCGTACGGCGCCGAGCGCCGAGTAGAGCTTCATCGTCTCGAAGCGCAGACAGACCGCGCCGGGCGCAACGGTCACCACATCGGGTTCCTTGACCGCTTCCGCTATGTGCTCGTGCATGTGGCTCTCCTTCAGGTCAGACGGTGTGGTCACGGCGCAGCGTGAAGAGGTACGCCTGACAGTTGTCGCCCTCCCAGGTCTGGCGGTGCGTGATCCGCGGTGAGAAACCGGCGTCGATGGCGTACTTGACGATGTTCTTCAGCTCCGAGGTGTTGGACACGATCAGGTGCACCTCGCCGCCGGGAGCGAGCAGATCGCGGTCGGCGATCTGGTCGAAGAAGCGCGCCACGATGTCGATGCCCACGCAGACATTGCGGACGACCGTCGGGTCGTCGCTGGTCTTCGTGCTCACCGCGGGCGGGTTGAAAGTGATGACGTCCAGCCGGGCCGAGATGGGGAACTCCTCGAAGAGGTTGGAGACCAGCGGGCGCAAGACCGTGCCCGGCCGGTCGCCGACGATGAGTTCGTAGTGGGCGGCGGCCGTGGCGACGCTGTCCGGGTGGATGTCGGCGGCGTAGATCTCGCGGGCGCCCTTGAGGCCCGCGATCACCGCCTCGACGCCGAGCCCGGCGCCGATGGCCGCGTACGACCGCCCCTCCAGCGGGATGGTGCCGTCCAGCAGCCGGTCGTGGACGATGCGGCTGGTGTCGTCGGGCTTGAAGACGCCGGGCGGCAGCTGGAACGTCCAGCCGTTGTACGTGTAGGTGCGCTGGGTGTGGATATCGGATGTGGAGCTGTTGATGGCGAGGATCTCCGCCCGGGGCAGCGTGTCGGGCAGCGATTCGAGCAGGGCCCACGCGTCGGCCTGTGACGCGGCGGCGCCGGCTGCGGTCGGGTCGCTCATGTGTCCTCCGTGGTCGGGGATGTGATGGGTGGATGTCGTGGGTGTCGTAACCGTGGTGGGTGACGTGGCAGTGGCGGGTGACGTGGCGTCAGGCGTTGGACGTGGACGGGCGGCAGCCCGGATCGGTGTCTGCCGGGTCCGTGATGGTCAGCGCCGTACCGAGGTCCATGGCGCGTACGAGCTGGCGGGTCAGGGTGGCCCGGGGAGCGTGGAGGATCTGCTCGGGTGTTCCGGTCTCGACGACGTGACCGCCGTCGATGACGACGATGTGGTGGGCGACGGCGGCGAGCAGTTGCAGGTCGTGACTTACCCAGAGCAGCGCCGTGCCGTGGTGTGCACGGAGCCTGGCGAGTTCGGTGAGGACCGCTTCGGTCGAGTCGGCGTCCAGGGCGGTCGTGATCTCGTCGCAGACCAGCACGTCCGGGGCGGCGAGTACGGCGCGGGCGAGCGCCGCGCGTTGCGGTTCGCCGCCGGACAGGCTGCCGGGCCGCCGCTCGACTGTGTCCGCGCCCCCACGACGACGAGGGGTGGCAGGGAGTGGCCGAGGACTTCCAGGACCCGCCCCTGGCGCTGGGCGAAGAGCAGCGGGTGGGCGTCGAGCATCAGCAGGTCGCAGGCCAGTTCGGCGCGCACCGCCAGCTGGGCGATGGTGTCGGGCGGCAGCCGCATTCCGTAGGAGTCCGCGACCGCGCGTACGACGGCGATGACATCGCTGGTCGAGCTGCCCATGCCCAGGCCCACCGATATGTCGCCGGTGACGCGCAGCTCCCCGCCGCAAGGCGGCTCCCGGCGCCGCAGCGCACACCCCTCCACGGTCAAGGCCGCTGCGCGGGCGGCCCTCGTACGGTCGCCGGGCAGGACGGCGAGCTGCTCCGGCGGGGTGCCGGGGTGGCGGGTGAACTCGGCCCGGCTGCCCAGTCCGGTCATCGGCAGGGTGACCAGGCCCGCGCACCTGCGCCCGGAGGTGTCGAGGAAGGCGCCCTGGAGGATCTCGCCGTGGTGGCAGGAGACGCGCCCGGCGCCGGAGACGCCGACGCCGGGTGCGGTCCGGTGGGAGGCAGGGCTCACGCCTCGCCCACCGTCCGGTAGCGGTAGAGGGTGGTCGGGTCGGCGCTGAACTGGGAGAAGGGGAAGGGCTCCGCGGACAGGGCGGTCACTCCGGAGCCGAGGAAGGCCCGGGCCACCGCGCTGCCGGTCTGCGCGTAGACGACCAGGGGGATGCCCCGGGTGCGGCAGCGGTCGAGGATGGCGTCGAACGAGCCGTTGCTGAGGGTCATTCCGGTGGCGACCACGGCATCGGCGCGGTCCAGCACCTCGTGCATGTCGGTGGTGACGGGGTCGCCCCACTGGGTGGCCTTGAGGTTGAAGTCGCACGGCAGCGGTTCGCCACCTCGCTCGCGGATCGCCGCGACCAGCGGGTTGACCACGCCGATGAGGCCGACCTTGGCGCCTTCCTCGATGTCGAGCAGTCCGGCGATCGCCGCGTCCCGGGCCTTCGCGCGCACCTCCGGGGTCCCGGCGGGGAGGGTGACCGGCTCGGCCTCCTCCGCTTCGGCGGCCTCCCGGTGCGGGCGCTGCTCGGCCAGGTAGGCGTCGAGGGCGGCGATCCGCAGCGGGCGGGGTGCCTCGCGCAGCAGGACGTCGAGCGGGGTGCCCGAGGAGTCGCGGCAGATGGCCGGGTCGATCTCGCCGGCTTCGAAGGCGCAGCCGCCGAAGGAGCCGCCGAGGCGCACCAGGACGTATTGGTTGAGATAGGTGGTGTTGCCACCGGACAGCCGGGTGCCGTGGTGGATCCAGAAGACGCTGGTCGCCACGAGCTCGGAAGGCAGCGGGCCGTGTTCACCGGCCAGTACGGCCGTGATGAGGGCGTCGACGGTCGGTGCGGGCGCGGTGCCCGTCTGGATGGTCGTCATGAGGTTCCTTGTCTTAGAGCGAGTTGAGGTGCGGTGGTACGGAGGGGCCCGCGGTAGGTGACCGCGGGGTGGCCCAGGGCGTCGGTGGCCAGTTCGGCGTCCACCTCGAAGATTTCGGCGAGGTGCTCGGGGGTGAGGACGGCGGCCGGGGTGCCGGAGGCGACCAGGCGCCCGTGGTGCATGAGCAGCAGCCGGTCGCAGTAGCGGGCGGCGAGCGACAGGTCGTGCAGCGCGACCAGGACCGTCTGGTCGGCGCCGGCCAGCAGCTCCATGAGTTCCAACTGGTGTTTGACGTCGAGGTGGTTGGTTGGCTCGTCGAGGAGGAGGCCGTATGGCTGCTGGGCGAGCGCGCGGGCGATGTGGGCGCGCTGCCGCTCGCCGCCGGACAGTCCCTTCCAGGAGCGTTCGGCGAGTGCGGTGAGCCCGACGCGGTCCAGTGCGGCGGCGATGACCGCCCGGTCGGTGTCATCCGGTCCGCGCCAGCGGTCCCGGAAGGGGGTCCGCCCCAGCCCCACCACGGCGGCGACGTGCAGGTCGGTGTCGAGTCCGGAGTCCTGTTCGACGAAGGCGATCTGACGGGCGATCCGTCGGGCACTCCAGTCCCGTACGGGCCTGCCGTCGTACGAGACCGTGCCCGCGTCGGGCAGGCGCAGACCGGCCAGGCAGCGCAGCAGCGAGGACTTGCCCGAGCCGTTGGGGCCGAGCAGTCCGACCGTCTCGCCCGGAGCGATGTCCAGGCTGACGTCGCGGACGACGGGCGTGCCCGACGCCGACCAGCTCAGTCCTTCGGCTGTGATCCTCACAGGTCACCCCTTTTGCGCAGAACGAGGAGGAACAGCGGTACGCCGAGCAGCGCGGTGATCACGCCGACCGGTACCTCCCGGGGTGCGAAGGCGACCCGTGCCAAGGCGTCGGTCCACACCAGGAACACCGCGCCCGCGAGCGCCGCGTACGGCAGCAGCACCCGGTGCAGCGGCCCGACGAGGAACCGCACCCCGTGCGGGACGATCAGACCGACGAACCCGATGGCGCCGACGGTGGCCACCGCCACCGAGGTCAGCACGGCCGTCACCACGAGCAGCAGCATCCGGGTGCGCCGTACGCCGATGCCCAGGGACGCGGCGGTGTCCGCGCCGAACGCGAGGGCGTCGAGGGAGTTCGCGCACAGCCAGGCGGCCGCCAGCCCGAGCGGCGTGACGATCGCGCAGACCACAACGGCGTCCCAGCGGGCCGGGGCCATGGAGCCCAGGAGCCAGTGGGTGATGGCGCGCGTGGTGTCGGCGTCCGCCGAGGCCATCAGGACGAGCGAGGTCAGGGCGGTGAAGAGCTGTCCGACGACCACGCCCGTCAGGACGATACGGACCGAATCCAGCCCGGTCCGGCGCAGCAGCATCAGCAGCAGGCCGAAGGAGAGCAGCGCGCCGACGAGGGCGCCGCCGGTGACCCCGAGGGTGCCGGCGCCCACTCCGAGCACGACCACGGTGACGGCTCCGGTCGATGCGCCCGAGGACACGCCGAGCAGGTACGGGTCGGCGAGCGCGTTGCGGGTGACGGCCTGGAGCACCGTGCCGCAGACGGCGAGCGAGGCGCCGACCAGGGCCGCCATCAGGACGCGCGGCAGGCGCAGATCCCAGACGAGCGAGTCCACCAGCGGCGGCAGCGGCTCCGTGCCCAGACCGAGCCGGGCACCGAACACCCGGGCGAGATCGGTCCACCCCACGTCGGCGGTGCCGATGCGCACCCCGGCCGCCACCGAGGCGGCCAGCACGACCACCACGGCGAGCAACAGCCCCGCCCTGGCCGGGGCGGACCGGCCGGCCCGGGGCAGGGCGGACGGCGCGGTGGCCTGCGCCGTCGTTGCCGCCCCACGGGCGGACGGATGCAGCAGGTCCACCCGCAGGTCAACCGGTCCTGGACAGCCGACCGGGTCAGCGGACATACCCGAGGTCCTTCATCCCGGCCGCCAGCAGACCCAGGGCGTGCACGGAGCGCACGGAGGCGTCCAGCTCGATGCCCGGGACCTCGATCACCTTGTTGTCGCGCACCGCCGCCAGCTTGGAGATCACCGGGTCCTTGGCCATCGTTTCGCGCTTCTCCGCGGCGCTGTCGCCGGGGCGGCCGCGTTCGGACAGGTCGCCGATCACGATGAAGTCCGGGTTGCGCTTGGCGACTTCCTCCCAGGAGACCTCCGGCCAGTCCTCGTTCACGTCGTCGAAGGCGTTCTTCGCGCCGACGATCCGGCTCATCTCGCTGGGCAGCCCGGTCTTGCCCGCCACGTACGGCATGCCGTTGAAGACGGAGTAGAGGTAGACGACGGTGGGCTGCTTCCCGCCCTGGGTGACCTTCGCGGCGGTTTCACCGGCCTTGGCGACGGCGGCGCGCTGCTCCTGGGCGAGCTTGCCCGCCCGCTCTTCGGTGCCGAAGACCTTGCCGAGCTGCTCGTAGTCGGAGAAGAGCAGTTCGAAGGGGGTCTTTCCGGCCTCGTTCTGCTGCGGGCAGTCCACGGCGCTGACGAAGGCCGGGACCTTCAGAGCGCCCAGCTCCTCACGGGTGCCCGCCCGGTCCTTGGTGTACAGGTCGGTGGAGCCGGCCACGACGAAGTCGGGGGTGGCGGCGCGCAGTTGCTCGCTGGTGGCGATCTTGGGGGCGATGACGGGGATCTTGGCGTACGCGTCCTGGTATTGCGCGGGGATCTTCGTCTTCAGGTTCGCCGTCCCGGCCATCCGGTCCTGGAGGCCGAGTTCCAGAAGGGTTTCCGTCGAGGTCTGGTCCAGGGCGACGGTCCGCTTCGGGGGCTGGGCGAAGGAGAGCTCCTGGCCGCAGCTGGTGGTGGCCGTCGCCGCGCCTGCGGCCTTGGCGGTGGGCTTGTCGGTCGATGCGGGGTCGTTGGCGGCCGTCGAGCAGCCCGCAGTCGTGAGGACGAGGACGAGGGCGATGCCGAGGCGGGCGCGGTGGCGCATGGATTCTCCGGTCTGGAAAGAGCGTGGACGGTGTCGTGCACCGGGCAGGAGTGCCGCGTTCGAAGGGTATCGTAATGGTTATCGTTTTCATTAATGCACTCCGGGGTGCGGTTCACTGAGCCGCAGCCCCGGCACCTGCCGACGAATGAGGAGCACCACACCGTGGCGACTACACCCGCGCCCGTGACGCCCAAGACCGTTCCGCCGCCCGCGCGTTCCGTCCTGCGCGACATCGCCTTCCTGCGCTTGTGGGCGGGCACCACCGCCTCCGGCCTGGCGACGTGGGCCCTGCCCTTCGTGCTGGCTCTGGCGGTCCTGCACCGGGAACTCGGCGCGGCCGGCCTCGGCCTGGTCCTCGCGGCACGCACCGCCGGCTTCCTCGCCGCGGTCGCGGTCGGCGGGGTGCTGGCCGACCGGCACTCCCGCCGGGCCGTCGTGCTCTGGGCCGCCCTCGCGGCCGCGGCCGCCGCCCCCCTCCTCGCCTTCGGCCTCGGCCGTTCCCTGGTACTGATGACCGCGGCCGCTGCCCTGGCGGGCGCCGGCCAGGGGGCCTGCCGCCCCGCCTTCCAGGCGCTCACCGCCGAGGTCGTCGACGCCGACCGCCGACAGCAGGCCAATGCCGCCATGACCCTGGCCGTACGGACCTCCACGCTGGCCGGCCCCACCCTGACCGCGCTGCTCGCGGCCTTCGTCGACGTCGGGACGCTGCTGCTGGGGATCGGCCTGCTCTGGCTGGTCGCCGCACTCGTACCGGGCCGGGGCGCCGTCTCGGCCCCGGCCCCGGACACGTCCTCCGAGCCGGCGCCGCGCGCTTCGTTCCGCGCCGAATTCATCGACGGCATACGCGAGGCCCGCCGCCACCCCTGGTTCGTCGCCGGACTCGGCGCCCTGACCGCAGTGATCGCGCTGGGCTACTCAGCCACCAGCGTCGCCCTGCCCCTGATCAGCAGGGACCGGTACGACACCGAGTGGGTACTGGCCGCGGCCATGACCGCGTACACCGTCGGCGCGCTCGGAGGGGCTCTGGTCACCGCCCGCTGGCGGCCCCGCTCCCAGGGCTGGACCGCCTTCGCCGGGCTCGCCGTGTACGGCTTCGCTCCACTGAGCCTGATGCTCCCGGTCCACCCGGCCGTGGTGATCGCCGCCTACGTCGTCGCCGGAATCGGGATCGAGCTGTTCAACGTGCCCTGGTTCACGGCCACCCAGCGCGAGGTCGCCCCGGACAAGCTGGCCCGCGTCTCCTCCCTGGACTTCCTCATGTCCTACGGCCTTGCCCCGCTCGGCTTGGCCCTCATCGCCCCGGCCATCGACACCTTCGGCGTCACTCCCGTACTCGCCGTGTGCGCCGCGGCCTGCTTCCTCGTACCCGCCGCCGCCGCGCTGGTGCCCACCGCCCGCCACTTCGGGCGGCCCTCGGTCGCGAAGGCCGACTGAGCGGACGGCCCTGCCCCGGCCGCGTCCCGGCCGGGGCCCTGCGGCTGCTCCGGTGGAGGACGGGACAGGACGGCGGGATACTTCACGTGATAACCGTTTCGGCTTCGCTTCGGTGAGGAGGACGGGTATGCAGGTGCCCTCGGCCCGTGGCCCGGGTGTTGTCCTCGGGTTCGCGCTGGCGCTGATCTGCGGCTCCGGCGGCTGCGCGGGTGCCGCGTCCCCCTCTTCGGCCGTTCCCGTGGTCGCCTCGACCAACGTGTACGGGGACATCGTCCAGCAGATCGGGGCCGACAAGGTCGACGTCGTCTCGATCATCAGCGACCCGGCCCAGGACCCCCACTCCTACGAAGCCAGTACGCGCAACCAACTGGAGCTGTCCAAGGCGAAGGTCGTCGTCGAGAACGGCGGCGGCTACGACGAGTTCGTCGCCCGGATGCTGCGCAGTGCGGGCAACTCCTCGGCCCAGGTGATCGATGCCGTGGAGGTGTCGGGCAAGGCCCCGGATCCGAACGGTGAGTTCAACGAGCACGTCTGGTACGACTTCCCCGCCATGGGCAAGCTCGCCGACCGGATCGCCGAGGCCCTGACGAAGGCAGCGCCCGCCGAAGGCACCGTCTTCAAGCAGAACGCCAAGGCCTTCCAGGACGAGTTGGCCACCCTCCAGGACCGGACGGATCGGATCAACGCACGCCACGCGGGCACCGCCGTGGCGGTCACCGAGCCCGTTCCGCTGTACCTGACCGAGGCGAGCGGCCTGGTGAACAAGACGCCCGCAGCCTTCAGCGAAGTCATCGAGGAGGGCGATGAGGTCTCGCCCCGCAGCCTGCAGGAGACGCTCGCGCTGTTCACCAAGGGCCAGGTCGAGGCGCTCGTGTACAACGAGCAGACCGCCGGCCCGCAGACGGAGAAGGTGAAGAAGGCGGCCGAGGACAACGGCATTCCTGTGGTCCCCGTGACCGAGACCCTCCCCGCAGGCGAGGACTACATCGGCTGGATGGCGTCCAACGTCGACGCGCTCCAGGGCGCCCTGGACCGGTGAGTGACCGTGGACCATGCGGAGGCTGTCGCACCGCTTTCCCGCTCGCCACGTGCGGCCGCGGACGGCGCCCCTTCCGTACCGGTGATCAGTCTGCGGGGGGCCACGCTGGCCTACGGCGACCGCGTGCTGTGGCGCGATCTGGACCTGGACGTACGGCCGGGGGAGTTCCTGGCGGTGCTGGGACCCAACGGGTCGGGCAAGACGAGCCTGCTGCGCGTATTGCTGGGCCGCCAGCTCCTCACCGCGGGGACGGTGGCTGTCCTCGGCGGGCCTGCCCACCGCGGCAGCAGCCACATCGGCTACGTACCCCAGCACAAGTCCCTCCCCGCCCACACGATGCTGCGGGCCCGGGATCTGGTCCGGCTCGGAATGGAAGGACACCGCTGGGGCGTGTCGCTCACCCCGGGAGCGATCCGCGGCCGCGTGGACGAGATCCTGGACTCCGTCGGGGCGCTTCCCTACGCGGACGTCCCCGTGGGCCGGCTCTCGGGCGGCGAACAGCAGCGCGTACGCATCGCGCAGGCCCTCGCCACCGACCCGCGGATCCTGCTCTGCGACGAGCCCCTGCTCTCGCTCGACCTGCAGTCTCAGCGCACGGTCACCACGCTGGTGGACCAGCGGCGCCGCTCCGCCGACACCGCCGTCGTCTTCGTGACGCACGAGATCAACCCGGTCCTGGGACTGGTGGACCGGGTCCTCTATCTGGCCCCGGGCGGATTCCGGATCGGACCGCCGGACGAGGTGATGACCACCTCCACCCTGTCCGAGCTGTACGGGACCCAGGTCGATGTCCTCCGTGTCCGGGGCCGCATCGTCGTCGTGGGGGCCCCCGACGCGGCCCGATCGCGATACCCAGCAGGGCCACGTGCATCATCGCGAACCGGACCGGCATGATGTCGAGCCCGACGATGACCACCCCGATCACGGGCAGGCCGATCGCCGCGAGCAGCAGCGCGAGCCCGGCCCGCTGGACCGGAAGCAGCTGGAGCAGCGCACCGAGGTCGGCGGTGGCGAGGGTCACCGGACCTCCCGCAGCCGGCCCGCGGCCATCTCCAGCACCCGGTCGCAACGGTCCGCCAGGGCCCGGTCGTGCGTGACGACGACCAGGGTCACCGGGAGCGACGTCAGAACGTCCGCTGCCTCCGCCTGCCCGTCGAAGTCGAGGGCGGCGGTGGGCTCGTCGGCGAGCAGGACCTGGGCGCCCGCGGCGACGCAGCCGATCGAGCGAGCCAGGTACATCCGCTGCAACTGACCGCCGGACAGGGTGTGCAGGGGCCGTTCTACCAGCGTGCCGACGCCCAGCCGGGCGGCGGCCTCCACCGCGTCCTTCGGCGCGGTACTGCTGGCGAGCAACTCGGCGCCGAGCAGGGGGAAACGGCCGGCGGCCGGCTTCTGCGGGATCCAGGCGCAGGCCCGGCGCCGCCAAGCCCACTCGGCGGGTGAGCCGGTGTCGCGGCCGCCGACCGAGATCGAGCCCGTCACCTGGCGGTGCAGGCCCAGGACCGCCCGCAGCAGGGTGGTCTTGCCCGAACCGTTGGTCCCGGTCAGCGCCACGCGCTCACCGGCGGCGATCTCCAGATTCACGTCGGAGACTGCTTCCACTCGGCCGTGCCGGCAGGCGACCGCCCTCATGCGCACATCCAGCCCGCCCATCCCGCACCTTTCGTCGTTCCGTGCCGCATGGAGCGACGTGTGTTCGCCGCCCACGTCCCAGTAGTCGGACGGCGATGGGCCGCAGTTCCCGCGAACCGAGGATTCTCGCGCGCCAATTCCTCTGACCTGCCGAGCCCCGGCATCCGCCAACCGTGCGCTCAGATCGCCGCGGCGACTTCGTAGCCGGCCTCGGCGATGGCGGCGCGGATCAGACGGTCGTCGAGCGGAGCACCACTCACCGTGACGGCATGCACATCGAGATCGACGATCACGTCGCGTCGCCGCGGGGCCGGTGGCGTTCAGCTGCCGGGCCGGACCACGATCGCGATCGTCTCGACCGGTTCACTGTGGCGGAAGTGCAGGACGAAGGGGACGACCTGACCCGGCTGCCAGCGTTCCTTCACCTTCACCATCACGTCCACCCCGAAGGGGGACATGTCGACGGTGCCCCCGGCCGGGATGCCAACGGGACCGGTCATGTTCATGGAGTCGGCCCCCGAGCCCGTGCTCTGGTGCCGGCTCAGCATGGCCCGCTCCACGGCCGGGGAGGTGACGGATATCAACTGGTCGTCCGCGCCGCCCAGGTTCGAGATCCGGAAGAACGCCGCGGTGTTCTCCTTGTCGGCGTACGGGAGGAAGACGCGGCCGTTGTCGACCGCGATGCGGGGCGGGGTTCCGGCAGCCCCCGAGGCGGCCCAGGCCGTCAGCCCGCACAGGCCGACCAGGCACGCGATCACAGGAACGGCCGCGGCCAGGTAGGCCTCGCGCAGACGTAGACGCGTCGGCCGCCAGCCCTGCGTCACTTCTCGTCGGTCGGAGTCGGTCATCGTCCACTTCCTCTCCGGGCGCTGCGGGTCCGCGCACCGGAAGGGCGGCCAGCGGGGTCCCAGCCGCGAAGTCGCAGGCTGTTCCCCACGACCAGCAGCGAGCTGGCCGACATGGCTGCTGCGGCGACCATGGGGTTGAGCAGGCCGACGGCGGCCAGTGGGATGGTGACGAGGTTGTAGCCGAACGCCCAGACAAGGTTGACCCGGATGGTCGCGAGGGTGCGCCGGGCCAGGCGGACCGCGTCAGCCACCACCTCGACGTCACCGCGTACGAGGGTCACGTCCGCCGCGCCGATGGCGACGTCGGTGCCGCCGCCCATGGCGATCCCGAGATCCGCCCCGGCCAGTGCGATGGCGTCGTTGACGCCGTCGCCGATGACGGCGACGCGTCGGCCCTCGCCTTTCAACTGCCTGACGAGAGCTGCCTTGTCCTCCGGTGTGCAGCGGGCATGAAGGAGTGTGATCCCGAGCGTCGAGGCGACGGCTTTGGCCGGGGCCTCGCGGTCGCCGGTGGCCAGGATCGGCTCCACTCCCAGCCGCCGGAGGCGCTCGACGGCCCGGTAGCTCCCCGGACGCAGGACGTCCCCGAGCCCGACGAGCGCCTGGCTGACACCGTCGACCCGTACCAGGACGGGAGTGAGCGCGGCGGCCTCGGCAGTGGCCAGCGCCTGGGCCAGGGTCTCGGGGAGATCACCGCCAGGTGCACACACCTCGACCACACGGCCATCGACCATACCGCTGACACCTACTCCAGGGGTGGCCCGGAAACCGGTCACCGGCGGCAGTGCCTGGTCCGGCAGGTTCCGCCGGGCGTACGTGGCCAGGGCCATCCCGAGCGGATGCTCGGAGCCTTGCTCCACCGCGCCGGCCAGTCGAAGTGCCTTCTCCCGGCCCAGGCCTTCGGGGAGCGTCGTGAGCTGGGCGACGGTCATGTGTCCTGTCGTGAGGGTGCCGGTCTTGTCGAGTACGACCGTGTCGACGTGCCGCAGGGCCTCCAGGGCCTGCGGTCCGCTGACGAGGATTCCCAGTTGGGCGCCGCGGCCGGTGGCAGCCGGGAGGGCGGTGGGTGTGGCGAGGCCGAGTGCGCAAGGGCAGGCGACGACGAGTACGGCTACTGCCGCGGTGATCGCCGGTTGCGGATCCGCACCGGCGCCGAGCCAGAAGCCGAGCACGGTGACGGCCAACGTCAGGACGACGGGGACGAAGACGCCCGCCACGCGATCGGCCAGACGCTGCGCCGCCGCCTTTCCGGCCTGGGCATCGGTGACCATACGGGTGATCCGTGCGAGCCGGGTGTCCGCGCCCACGGCGGTGGCCCGTACGAGGAGCAGCCCGCCCGCGTTCACCGCCGCGCCGATCACCGCCCGGTCCGGCCCGACCTCGACGGGATCGCTCTCGCCGGTCAGCAGGGACAGGTCCAGGGCGGAGTTCCCGGAGACCACGACGCCGTCCGTAGCGACGCGTTCCCCGGACCGGACGACGAATTCCTGCCCACGGTGAGCTGTTCGACCGGGATGCGCCGCTCCTTGCCGTTCTCGCGCACGGTCACGTCCTTGACCGCCAGCACGGACAGCGAGCGCAACGCCGCGCCGGTCTCCCACCGTGCCCGCCCTTCAAGGAACCGGCCGGTCAGGACGAACAGCGGTACGCCGACCGCCGCTTCCAGATAGACGTGGGCGACCTCACTTCCGGCCGAGGGGAGGAGGGCGAAGGGCATCCGCATCCCCGGCTGGCCCGCGCCGCCGAGGAACAACGCGTACAGGGACCAGAGGAAGGAGGCGACGACACCGAGCGAGACCAGCGTGTCCATGGTGGCTGCCGAGTGCCGCAGACCCCGCAGCGCGCGGACATGGAAGGGCCAGGCGCTCCAGACGACCACGGGCGCGGCGAGCACGAGGCACAGCCACTGCCAATTGCGGAACTGCAGAGCCGGGACCATCGACAGAGCCATGACCGGCACACAGAGCAGCACGGTGATCAGCAGCCGATCGCGCTCGCTGCGATCCACTTCCGGTACCGGATCCGCCGCCTCCTTCTCCGCCTCTGCCCGAGGCTCCGGAGGCAAGTGGAGTTCGGCCGCGTACCCCGCACGCTCGACCGCGGCCATCAGCTCGTCCGTCG
Organism: Streptomyces sp. NPDC003042; assembly: GCF_053591315.1. NCBI lineage: Bacteria > Bacillati > Actinomycetota > Actinomycetes > Kitasatosporales > Streptomycetaceae > Streptomyces > Streptomyces sp. NPDC003042. Next base: position 14,484 of record NZ_JBSFTP010000075.1, on the reverse strand, counting down.
TGACGCCGGGCGGATGGAGCACCCGCGCCCGTCCGGTGGTCAGGTTGACGGTGGCGCTGACTCCCTCGATCTTCTCGAGCCGCCTTCGACGCGGTTGACGCAGGCCGCGCAGGTCATTCCGCCGACGGTGAGGTCCGTGGTTGCGGAGACGGTCACCGGCTCCGGTGTCATCGGCCACCGACCGACCGCGTACCACCCGCGCCGCCGTGACCATGCCGCCCCGAGCTGCCGCCATCGCCGCCCACCGGGGCGGTGTCGCTCCTGCCGGAGTGCATGCCAGGTGCGACCGGGCCCGCTGCGGAACCGACCCCGTACGACAGGCAGAACGTCACCACCAGCAAGGTCAGGAACCCGGTGAGCGCCGGTGGCGGCACACACCGCCGCAGCGAGGGGTACGCGCCGCCGGGGGATTGCTGCCGTTCCACCATTGCCACTCCATGAACGGGCGCTCTCCGGCGCCCCTCGCTCGTCCGGTGCCGCGGTACGTGGACCACGGCCGAGGTGGCATCCCTTCATCCCTCGATGCCCTCCCCCTGAGTAGTCGGTCCGGCGCGTCGACGAGTTCCCGGACTTCGCGACCGTTGTCGCCGGTTCCGGCCTGGCGTGCTGAACCGCGTACCTTGTTGCCCAGCATTTGCAATTACTGATCATGTGCGAAAGAAGGTCATGGTGGGCTCTCCGGTGGTGCTGGGCATCGAGTCGTCCTGTGACGAGACGGGCGCCGGAATCGTGTCCGGTGGGCGGCTGCTCGCGCACGTGGTGGCGTCGAGCATGGACGAGCACGCGCGGTTCGGCGGGGTGGTGCCGGAGATCGCCGCCCGCGCGCACGTGCAGGCCTTCAACCCGGTCGTGCGGGAGGCGCTCGACCAGGCAGGCATGCGGATCTCGGACATCGATGCGGTCGCGGTGACGACCGGGCCGGGGCTGTCGGGCGCGCTCCAGGTGGGGCTGGCCGGGGCGAAGACCCTCGCGTACGCCGCCGGGGTGCCCCTGTACGGCGTGCACCACCTCGCCGGACACGTCGCCGCCGACACCCTGGAACACGGGCCGCTGCCCAACCCGTGCATGGTCCTGATCGTGTCGGGCGGGCACACCTCGCTGCTGTTCGTACGGGACCTCGTGCGCGATCCGATCCTGCACCTCGGGGACACCGTGGACGATGCGGCGGGGGAGTGCTTCGACAAGGTGGCGCGGGTGTTCGGGCTGCCGTATCCGGGCGGGCCGGCCATCGACCGGGCCGCCCGCGGGGGCAACGGCTGCGCGGTGGCGTTCCCGCGACCGTTGACGCGGCCGGGTGATGCCCCGTACGCGTTCTCCTTCTCCGGGCTGAAGACCGCGGCCGCGCGATGGGCCGAGCAGCACCGGATCCGGGGGGAGGAGATTCCGCTGGCCGATGGTGCCGCCTCGCTTCAGGAGGCTGTGGCGGACGTGCTGACCCGCAAGGCGCTCGCCGCCTGCCGGGAGTACGACGTGCGGACGCTCGTCGTGGTGGGCGGGGTCGCCGCGAACTCGCGAGTGCGGGCGCTGGCCGAGGAGCGGTGCGCGGCTGCCGGTGTCGAGCTGCGGGTGCCGCCGCTGACGCTGTGTACCGACAACGGGGCGATGATCGCCGCCGTCGGTGACCTCCTGGTGCGGGCGAGCTCGGCTCCGGCGCAGCTCGACGTCTCGATCGACCCGTCGGCGCCGCTGGAGTACGCGGCTCTGCATCCCGTTGCCCGCACTGCGGCGAGAGTCTCGTGAGCGGCCTTGCCGTCCGCAGGGTGTCCGGGACAGACCTGCTCGGGCTCCGGGCCGCTGTGGGACGGGTGTACGCGGATGCCTTCGGGGGCCCGCCGTGGCACGAGGGCGAGGCCGGGGCGGACGCGTTCCTTGCGCGGCTGGCGAACAGGTCGACGTCGTCACTGACGAGGCTGACGAGATGATGGGCCTGTCCGTCATTCCCGGCCTGCTCGCGGCCGCCGCCATCGTCTGCGCGATCCGCAAGACACCCCGCCCGACCAGCCGGGAGAAGGTCCCGCTCCGTATCCGCATCAAGCCCGTCCTCCGGGGCGACCTCGGCCGCCTGCTCGGCGCCGTCTCCGCGTTCGAGGTCGGCAACGTGGCCGCGACCCTGCTGATCCTGCGCGCCTCCGAACAGCTCACTCCCGAGCACGGCACCCAGGCGGCGACGACCCTCGCGCTTGGCCTCTACACCGCCTACAACGTGGCCGCCACCGTGGCCTCCGTCCCGCCGGGCCGGATTTCCGACCGGCTCGGCAGCCGGGGTCCGGTCGTCGTCCTTGCCGCAGGGGTCGCCGCGTTCGCCGCCTCGTACGGCCTGTTCGCCGCCGGCAGCACGGCCGTCCTGGTGCTGGCCGTTCCCTTCCGGCTCGCCGGGGCCGGAATCGGCGCGGTCGAGACGGCCCAGCACTCCGCCGTCGCCGCCCTCGCCCCCAAGGACCTGCGCGGCTCGGCCTTCGGCGCGCTCGCCACGGTCCAGTCCTTGGGCAACCTCGCGGCTTCCGTCGTCGCCGGCGTCCTGTGGACCGCGATCTCCCCGACCGTCGCGTTCGCCTACCTGGCCGCCTGGATGCTCCTCGCGCTCGGCGGGCTCCTCTACACCGCTCGCCGCACCGCCTGACCCAACCCCGTCAGCGGCCGCGCGGCCACGGCAATCAGAGCGGGCGGCCGATGCGGGCTTGACCTTCGAGTCGGGTTGAAGGTTTACGTTCGAGGTATGAGCACACTGCGCATCTCGCAGTTGGCCGAACGCTCCGGCGTCCCGGCCTCCACGCTGCGCTTCTACGAGACGGCCGGGCTGCTGCCCGCCGAGCGGACCTCGTCCGGCTACCGCCAGTACGGCCCGGACGCGGTGGAGCGGCTGGCGTTCATCTCCTCCGCGAAGCTGCTGGGGCTGGCGCTGGAGGACATCCGCGATCTGCTGGACGTCCGGGACGCCGGTGTGTGCGCGGCTGTGCGGGCGCGGATGGTGCCGCTGGTGACCGACCGGATCGCGGACGCGGACCGCCACTCGGCCGAGCTGGCGGCGTTCTCCGCCCGCCTCGCCGACGTCCACCAGCAGCTGTCCGGCCCTGCCCCGGCCGGCGGCTGCGGCCCGGACTGCGGCTGCACCACCACCAAGAACCAGGCCCAGGCTTCGGCGCCGGGACCGGTCCTGATCGAACTCGCACCCATCCGTCCCCAGGACGCGGCCGATGAGCCGTGGCGCGAGGCGCCGGTGGCCTGCACGCTCGGCGGGGCCGAACTCGGCGAGCGCACCTCCCAGTGGCAGGCCCTGATTGCGCAGGCCACCAGTCGCGAGGAGATCACGGACGGAGTACGCCTGGCCTTCCCCACTACCCCGGAGCTGGCCGCCGAACTCGCCTCGCTCGCGGCGGCCGAGGAGGACTGCTGCGCGTTCTTCGACTTCACCCTGAACCTCGCCCCCGCCCGCCTGACGCTGACCGTGCGGGCGCCCGAAGCCGCAGGCACCCTGCTGGCCGACCTGTTCGGAGCCACCGCATGAACCCCGAGACGAAGACCTCCGGCAAGTCCCTACTCGGCGTGGGCACGCTCGCCGCCCTGGCCTGCGCGGCGTGCTGCATCGGCCCGATCCTGGGCTTCCTCGGCGGGCTTGGAGCCCTCTCCGCCGTCGGTGCCCTGTGGGTTCCCGCTCTGGCCGCCATCAGCGTGCTCGCCCTGGCCGGCCTCGCATGGGTCCTGCACCGGCGGCGCCGGGCCACCGTTTGCGCCACCGCGCCGGGCCCCGTAGACCTGGGCCTGCCCACCACCCCGCCGCCGCCGGCAGGAAATGCCCGCTTGTCACAATGACCGCGCCCCCCGGCAGGGCCGCCACACGATCAGCACGCACGTACGGCAGGGAGTCGCCAGGTTTTCGCAGGAACCGCAGGGTCTGGTCGAGCGCATGGAACACCACCAGATCGCGATCTACCTCGGCGCCATGGCCTCGGAGGACTGCTCGGCTGGGCGGCCCCGGCTGCTGGCCGCGGACTCGAACACGCCATCAACCCGGTCTTGGCGCACTGCTGTTCGTGACCTTCCTCCAGATCCCGGCCGGCGACCTGCTCCGCTCCCTGCGCGACAGCCGGTTCTGTCCGCGGCCCTGACCGTGAACTTCGCCGTCGTTCCCCTGGTCGTCGCCGCGATGTTCACCTTCCCGCCCGCCGACCAGGCCGTGCGCATCGGGGTCCTGCTGGTGCTGCTGTGCCCGTGCGTGGACTACGTCATCGTCTTCAGCGGCCTGGCCGGCGGGGACAGCAGCCGCCTGCTGGCCGCCACCCCGCTCCTGCTCGTCGCCCAGATGCTGCTCCTGCCGGGCTTGCTGTACCTGTTCATGGGCCCGGACCTTGCCGACATCGTCGAGGCAGGCCCTTCCTCGAAGCCTTCCTGGTCCTCATCGTGATCCCGCTCATGCTGGCCTGGGCCCTCCAGGCGTGGGCGGCCCGCACACCGGCCGGGCAGAAGGTCTCGACCGCGGCCACGACGACGATGGTGCCGCTGATGGCCGCCACCCTCATCACCGTGGTCGCCTCCCAGGTCCCCAATCTCGGCGGCAGCCTCGGCGACGTGGCCGCCGTCATCCCCTTCTACGCCGCGTTCCTGGTGGTCATGGCCTTCGCCGGACGGGTTGTCGCCCGTCTCTTCCGCCTGGATGCCCCGGCCTCGCGGGCGGTCGTCTTCACCGGCGCGACCCGCAACTCCCTGGTCGTGCTGCCCCTCGCGCTCGCTCTCCCCGACGAGTTGGCGGTCGCCGCGGCCGTCGTGGTGACCCAGACCCTGGTCGAGGTGATCGGCATGGTCGCCTACGTACGTCTCATCCCCCGCCTCGTCCCGGAACGGGAGCCGGTCACGGCCGCGTGAGGATCGTGCAGATCTCGCCTTCCGGGCAGGTGTTCGGGTCGGTGGCGGCGGCCCGTCGGGCGAGCTCACGCAGCGCGGTGCGGGTCTGACGGAGTTCGGCCATGCGCCGCTCGATGTCTGCCAGGCGCTGGTCGATCAGTGTGGTGACGTGGCCGCACGGGGCTTCGCCGCTGTCGCGGATGTCCAGGACGGACCGGATCTCGGCAAGGGTCAGACCGGCGCCCTGGGCGTCGCGGATGAACGCCAGCCGCATCGCAGCCTCGGGCGGGTACTCGCGATAGCCGCCCGTTGTGCGGGGCGGGGCGGGCAGCAGGCCGGCCTGCTCGTAGAAGCGGATGGTCTTGGCCGTCACCTGGCCGGATGTCGCGAGGTCACCGATGCGCATACCCCCACGCTACGCCTTGACCTTCCAGTGCACTGGAAGGTCTACCGTCGGGCCGAGGACCACACCACCACGGAGGACAGCGGAATGCGGATCACGATCCTGACGGTGCCTAACTGCCCGAACGTGCCGGTGGTGCGGGAGCGGATCACCGCCGCGCTCGGCCCGCGTACCGCCCAGGTCGAACTGGTCGAGGTGCGTGGGGAGGCGGAGGCCGCCCGCTGGGGCATGACGGGCTCGCCGACCGTGCTGCTCGACGGCGTCGATCCGTTCGCGGTGCCCGGCGCCCCGGCGAGCGTGTCCTGCCGCCTCTACCGCGACTCTGACGGTCGCACTGAGGGGGCGCCGAGCGTCCACGCCCTGCGCCAGGCTCTGTCCGGCGTGAGCCTTTCCTCGGCTGAGGCCGGCCAGGAGTGCTGTCAGGCGGATGTCCTGGATCCGATCGGCCGGGCCGGGCGAGGCCGCCGAGCCCCCGCCGAGCGGGGCCTGCGGGCCGTGCAGCAGGCGGTGCTGCGGCACTTCGCCGAGACAGGGCTCGCGCCGGACATGTCGGTGCTCGAAGCCGTTGCCGCCCGGGCCGGGAGGACCGCGGCCGAGGTGCTCGCCGAGCTGGACCGGGAGGATTTCCTGGCCCTGGACGAAGCGGGCCGGATCCGAGCGGCCTACCCGTTCTCGGCGGTGGAGACCCGGCACCGGGTGCGGCTGGCAAGCGGAGTAGAGGTGTGGTCGATGTGCGCCGTCGACGCCCTCGGCCTCTCCGTCATGCTGGGCCAGGACGTGGTGATCTCCTCCTCGGACCCGGTGGACGGCCGGCCGGTGACCGTGACCTTCACCAGCGGCACGGCGGTGTGGGAACCGGTGGCCGCGGTCGTGTTCGTCGGCCGCCGCGAAGGCACGGGGCCCGCCGCCACCCTCTGCTGCGACGCGCTGAACTTCTTCACCGGCCATGCCTCGGCCGAGCAGTGGCAGCAGGAGCATCCGGAGCTGAAAGGGCAGGTCGTCAGCCAGGCCCGCGCCGTGGAGATCGGGCAACAGACCTTCGGCAAGCTCCTCCAGGACGGCTGACTGGCGCTTCACGCTGGTACCGGTGCCCGGAAGCCGCCATCATCGGAAGCGACGGGCGCAGCCCCGAGTGCCGACCGAAAGCTGGCAGGCCATGGCGTACACCGACCCGATGGACCGGCAGGCCGTGAACGAGGACTACGAGCGCGCCCGCCGCACCTTCCACCAGCTGCTGGACTCAGCCTCCAAGGCGGACTTTGCAAGGCCCACCCGCGGCACCAAGTGGACCAACGAGCAGTTGCTGTGGCACATGCTGTTCGGGTACATGGTCGTCCGCGCTCTGCTGGTCCTGGTCCACGTCTTCGGCCGGCTCCCCCGAAGCGTCGGCAAGGCGTTCGCCCGGGTACTGAATGCGGGGACCGTGCCGTTCGACTGGATCAACTACGCGGGCCCGTGCGGGGCAGTGAAGGTCTACGGGCCCCGCCGGATGGGCGCCGCCTTCGACCACGTCCTCGACGCCCTGCAGCGTCGGCTGACCGCGGAATCCGAAGCAGATCTCGCCCGCGGAATGCACTACCCCGTCCGCTGGGATCCCTTCTTCAAGGACTACATGACACTCGCGGACATCTTCCGCTACCCGACCCAGCACTTCGACTTCCACCTGCGCCAGCTCACCCTGGACGGCGGCGGCTGACACCGGCAGAGCGGTCAGGTGATACGCGGGCTGCGGTGCTCCAGCAGGACGACGTCACGCCACAGGCCGTGGTGGCGGCCGATGCGCTCGCGGGTGCCGAGGACCCGGCTTGGGCCTCGCCTCTTGGCGGGGCTCTCCTGCATCCCCGTGCTGACCTGGTGCTGACCTCTCATCACCCGTCATCACACCTGCGAACCTCAACCGTGCTGGGTCGGTGCTGATGCAGCACAAGCCCAGCCCCGATGCCTTCGGGGGCGAGTCGGCAAGCTGAGCGACCAAGATCGGACGGGCGAACTTGGCGAGATCGGTCTGGGCGGTGACAGTGCATGGACGGTAGACGTAAGCCAGCCACCGCAGACCGACGCGGTCCGACTTTCTGCGGGAGTGGAATACATCGGCGGCACAATTCCGCCCGGCGGCCGACGGTTTTCACCACAGACTTCAGACTGCACATCTTCCGGACTGCATCTGCGTAGTCGGTGAACATACTGGGGTGCCGAGGAGCCCGTGTGCGATTGAATCTCGTGCGGCGTAAGGGAGAATGCTCGTGGTACGGCCGAGTGCCCTCCCTCCGCCCGCGACGTGTCGGCCGAGTGTGAAAGCGCGCCTCTCCTCATCTCGGCGGCGCCGACCGGGATTGCGGGCTGCCGGCGGTCGGCTCGCCGCCCCTTGGTGCTCAGTGACGGCGTGTATTCACCTTGCGCGTAGCGCACGTAAGCTCATCGGCCACCTGCCCAACCCGCAGCGGGCTTTGTCGCGGCGCTGGAGACCTCGAAGCACTTCTGAGTGAAGAGCGGGTGCTTAGAAGGCACCTGCTCCATTGCTGGACGAGCGAGTGAGGCGGTGGCGTCGCCGTTGCTCGGAAGCACGGATTCTCCGGATCATTATTGGTGACCGGGTTGCCCGAGAGGTTTTGTGTACCTCTTTGGTTCGCTGACCGCAGACGGATCCAGGTGGAGTTATCAGCTGAGAGCATGTCAACCTTTAACTCTCGGGTATGCATGCCCGGTAATTTTTGGCCATCAGATCCGCGAGGGTAAGGGATTCTCATTCGTGTCCACTATTGAATTTGACGAACAGCTTCTACTGTCGGGTCAGCAGCGTGACGACCTGCTCGATTGGGTCGGTCAACATCCGAGGAACGGGCGCACGCTGCGTGCCTTCTTCTCTGCTGTCGCCTTCGCTGCGCTGCGACCCGGGGAAGCGCTTGCCCTACGTGTCCGTGATGTGCAGTTGCCCGATGACGGACCCGGTGTGCTTGTCGTTCACGCCCGACGCGACGGAACGGTGGAAGGGGGGAGGGAAGGTACGGGTATACGGCGCGTCGTGCCAGTCTGTCCCCGGCTGGTGGAGCTCTTGAAGGAGCAGATCGTCGCGCGTGAGCTCGGGCCTGACGACGCCGTGTTCCTCTGTGACGATGGGCGGCCGTTGTCTGGTGCGATGTACCGCAGGGCGTGGAAGCAGGCTTGCGAAGGGGTGCTGGAATCGCGCGGGACCGACTCAACAGCTGGCGTGAACGTCTCTGTGCTCCGGGATGTCTGCATCTGGGTAGGAGAAGAGGGAGTGGTTCACCCTCGACCAGGCGCAGAGCATTCTGGATGAACTCCCCGCCCCGTGGCGGACCATGTGCCTGCTCGGCTTCTACACCGGACTGCGCTGGGGCGAACTTTCCGGACTGCACTGCCACCGCATCGACCGGCGCCGCTCGCGCCTGTTCGTGGTGGAGGTCAACACCAAGAGCGGGATCAAGGAGTACCCCAAGAGCTCGAAGAGCCGTCGGGAAGTCCCGCTCCCGGCCCATGCCCTGGAGGCTCTCGAACGTCACATCCATCGACTCGAGCGTGACGAGCTGGTCTTCACCACCATCACCAAGGGCCGTGCCGGCCGTCGCCTCGACGACGGCAACTGGCGACGGCAGATCTGGTGGCCCGCCGTCGATGACGCCTTCCACTTCGACGCCGACGGCGAGCAACGCCCCGTCCCGCACTATCCACCGCACTCCATGCGCCATACCTGTGCCTCCTGGCTCGTCCAGAAGGGAGTGTCCCTCTACGAGGTGCAGCACCTCCTTGGTCACGAGAGCTTCCAGACCACCCAGCGGTACGCGCATCTTCAGCCCGACGCGCACAAGGCTGTCCTCGGTGCCTGGGAACGCCTGGATTCCCCGTTGACCATCGCCGCATAGTCGTCCTTCGCCCTGTCCTCCCCGGACAGGGCGGAGGCGTTTGTGAGCGGGGCAGTTGCCGACTGTGGCAGGTGTCCCGGATCAAGGACGTTGGTCAGGCTGTCTCCCCCCGGCGCGCGTCCAGTGGCCTTCCGTGTCGAACGGCCACGGATAGGCGTGCAGGTCGCCCTTCAAGAGCCCGCGCAGCGACTCGCGATCAGCCGGCGGATCCTGCGGCGGGGTGAGGGGCGAGCGAAGTGGATCGATCTTCGCCGCGTACTCTTCGGCCCACTGCAGCCACACCTGCTCGTCCGCCGAAGTCACACTCTGGTCTGCTCGATCGCGTGCCGCTCGGCAGAAGGAGCGGATCTCAGCGGCCTGACGCCACCCTTGTACCTGCTCGATCAGGACCTTCGCCCGGTGCTCTTCGACCTGCCGCCCGCGTGCCTGCGCAATGACCGCGTACCATCGGAGCCGCTCCTCGGCCTCGCGGGACTCCTTCTCCCGCTGCTGGCGTTCGGCTTTTGCTGCGAGGCGTTCGAGATCCTGCAGAAGGTGCCCCAGCCGAGACTCCAGCGTCCATCGGGCACCGTCGCCGTACGCATACGAATGCTGGTACCAGCCCCCGGCCGGTGCGCCGATCGCGAGCCGTCCATTGAACTCTTCGTCGTATTTGGGCAGACGCGTCCATGGATTGCGCTCCTGCTTGCGGATCTCCTGAGGAGTCGGCTCGTGCGGCACCTTGGCCGTCCGCTCCGTAAGCGTGAGCGGGAAGGCCCGGCCACGGACAACGATGGCCAGAGAGTGCACCGCCTCACCGCGATGCACATCGGTCTGCGTCTCCACCTGATAGCCACGGTTCTCGGCCTCGGCCAAGAGCGCGTTCATGATCCGCAGGGCCCTGTCGACGAGCGAACGCGACACGTACAAGGGGATGACCTCAGGCTTGCCACGCGTGTCGACCACGGTCTGGGATCTGCCGAGGGCCTTGCGCGTCGCTCGAATCAGAGGGTGAGGGTGGTCCAGGGCGTCGGGTACGTCGATGACCGGTACTGGCGGAGGCGCGGCAGCCTTCTCGGCTTTCTCGTCGACTAGCGTGAAGACGCTGTCGCCGCGCTGGCGACCAGCCCAGCGCAGCTTATGGCCATCCGGCACATGACTGTGGTGGAGCGCATCGTAGTAGGCCGCCCGCCAACGACCCCGGGTCTGCGGGCCGGGATCAGGGACGGTGATCGTCCCGGAGGCGGAGTGCAGCCGGGAGATCAACTCGGCTCCGGCGACGGGGGCGCGAGCAGCTTGATCAGCATCCCCCTCCCGTCGTTCCTTCGCCGCCTGCACCTCTTGAGGATGCTTGCCATGCTTGAGGTAGTAGCGGCCGTCCGTTGTGACGACCGCGACGTGCCCGCTGCCGCGCCAGGTCCTCTTGATCAGTCCGCGCTTCTCCAGCGCCCAAGCCGTCTGAGTACTGCCGGGTGGGACAGCCACGGCATCGGCAGCAGCCGCGATCTCCCGAAGCATGGCGGCTTGCTTCTCCGTCAACGTGTACTTCACGACTCCGGGCTCCACTCGACTCGCTGCGGTCTGTTCGCCAAGATAGGTGAGGAAGCGGTGCACGACCGGCTCTTGTCCCACGTGTGGGTTCTTCCGGTCGGCATTGGGCTCGCCGAAGCAACCGTTCGTGTAGTAGGGACGACAGTGTCTGCTTTCATCGACCGTGACGCTCATGGCGCCCGAGGCCCCGCTTGCAGGCCCGGGACATCCCGGGCGACCTGCGGTTTTCCCTGATCCCGCTTCTGGTGACGTGATTTCGATGACGCATCACGTGGAGTGGTGCGATCTTGGAGCCGGCCGCAAAGGGCTCCTGGCCTGCGATTTTGCCCCTGCACATTATGTGCGGTATGGGCGTTACAGGCGATATCTTGACGCTGAAATGACGCTCGTGACGCTCGTTCTGATGGCGTGTCGGGTGCGCCGGCGGGCTGGCTGGTCAGGCCACTGGAGCAGTGTTGGCGAGCGAGGAGCTCTTCTTTTCGCCACCTCAGCGGCGGTCGTCCGCGCTGATAGAACGTCGTCAGACTGCGGGCTCGAGGGAAGTCAGTTCCTCAGAGCGTGGACGCCCGAAGTGCTTGCCGAGCTCTACCTTCGAGGCGTGGCCTGGCTGCCCGGAGGAGTCGGATGTTGGCCGTATCGCCCGTGAGAGGCCAGTTTGCCCAGTGCCGTGGGGATACTTCCACGGCACCGTACTTGCCCCTCGCTCGGCTTCCCCGGGCTCCCGTTTCCGGTGGTCGGCCAGATGTGATCAGTCGATGTCCGGATCATCCGACTCTTCGAGGAGTCGGGCCGCGAGGTCGTCGGCCCACTCCACGGCCCAGGCACGAAGAGCGGTGATGGTGGCCTGGTCCAGGCCGTAGGCGGCGAAGGCTTCGTCGTCGGTCCACTCGGATCCGGCGAGGTTTGCCTGCAGGTCTTCGCGCTCGAAGCGGCCGCGGGCGTGGCGACGGCCGAATTCCTCGAGATCGGCGGTGTTCCAACGGCGGGAGGCTGCGAACACGTCGATCAGGTCACGGGGCGCTCCGCGGTCGGCGAGGGCGCGGACCTTGCCCGATCACGTCCTCCTCCGCGAGGACGGGCCCGTACGGGCTCTGGGCGACCGGCCGCCAGAAGATCTCCTTGAGGATGTCGACCTCGCAGTCCTGCCCGGTGGCCGGGTCGGTCACGGTGAAGCGGGCGGACAGCGGGGCGGTCTCCAGCGCGTGCACCTTCCAGCCGCGGGCTTCCAGGCCGGCGCGGAGCGTGGCCGCGATGTCGGCCATGGGCGCCGGGTTCTCGGTGGCGACATCGAGGTCCTGGCTGGGGCGGTTCACGAGGCGGTGCGCCCGCACGGCATACCCGTCAGTGAGGACCAGGGGATACGGGGAGCCGAGGGCGATCACATCCGCCAGGAGCCGCGCGTGCAGCTCCGGCATGTCCGTCACGCGGCTGCCTGGGTGCGGGAGGCGAGCTGAGCGAAGGCGTCCTCCCACACGGTGCGCACGGTGCGGCCGACGAGAGTGCGCAGCACCGGCCACAGCTGGAGGAGCAGGTCCTGGTTGAGGTAGCGGGGCAGGTCGTCGTGCAGGCCCTCATGCAAGACAGTGCGGTACAGGCCCATGCGCTGGCGCGGCTTGCCCAGGTCGTACGAGGTCATCCCGGACCAGGCCATGTGCAGCGGCAGCTCGACGACCCCCTGGGTCGGGCCGTGCAACTCGTCCAGCGACTCCGGCAGACGGCACCGGAACTTCTCCCGGTACAGCGCGAGGTCCTCGGCGTCCGTGCCCGAGAGGTTCTTCGACGCGGGTGCGGGGTGGTGCGGGCTGGAGGGCATGCCTCCCATTATGGCGGCAGCTTCCCGCTCGCCGAGCAGCTGGACGCGGCCGATCACCGGCCGACATCCACCGGCAGGAAAGTCGGAACGGTCCGCCGCCGCGGCAAACTCGTTGGCGCGGGCGTCTCTGGACATGCGGACGAGGGCAATGCGGTAGAGGGCTGAGTTGGCTCCGCGATTACCGTTGCGCGGGACGGCAACCAAGGCCCAGATCCGCGCCTTGGTTGCCGGGAAGGAGGCCGGCTGCACCGACGTACTCACCGTGGCCGGGCTCCCTGTCCCGGCCACGGCATGGGACTCGCCGAGGTGATGGTCGCGCTCGGCATCACCTCCCAGACCAGCGGTGTGTGGTCCATGCCCGTCACGCTCCCGACCCCCGAAGACGAACTGCCACTTGCTCGCACGCGGATCTCCGGTCTGGCCCGCCTGCGGGCAGCACAGGGCCGCCCGCTCGAAGGCTGACGAGCGACCCAGTCGCTGGGTTGTATGCAGCAGGCGTACAGGCGCATGTGCGCCCTCGTGCATCGCGGGCCTCCGCTTCTGCAGTGGAGAACCCAGGCCTTGAGGAGGCTGCTGTGGCAAGGATCGTGGAGGGGAAACACCGGCCGCCGATCGGGGACGACGGGCACCAGCCGAATCGGCCCGTACCGCCGCTTCCTCCTCCCCCTTTGCTTCCACCCCTCCGCCTGCCTGGTCATCGACGGGAAGGTGGTCGCCTTCGCCGAGGAGGAGCGCTTCTCCCGCCGCAAGCACCACAAGGACTCCCGCTCCTGCGCGGTGGCCGCGGCCTACTGCCTGTCCGAGGCCGGCATCACCCTGGCCGACGTTGACGAGATCGCCATCGCCTTCAACCCGGCCTGGCCTACGCCGAGCAACATCTGCACGGACGCCGAGCTGATCGCCGAACTCCTCGACCCCGCCCTGTTCGGCCACCACCGGCCCCGGCAGGTCACCGTGGTCGAGCACCACCTCGCGCACGCCGCCTCCGCCTTCCACCCCAGCGGCTTCGACGAGGCCGCCGTCCTGGTGGTCGACGGCTCCGGCGACGGCGTCTCCGCCACCCTCGCCCACGGCACCGGCCCCCTCGCTGGGTACCTGGCCGACTGCCGGTACGTGCACGAGCCGCGGACCGACGAGGACCGGCTCACCGACCACTCTGCCCTGACGGTCGCCCTGGCGCTCAACGCCGGGGCGCCGCTGGACGTGACCGACCCGGCCGCGGCGGACGCCGCGGCGCCGGCGCTGTTCTGACCCTGCTGCAGAATCCACCCGAGGAGGACGGCGTGAAGGTTGACACCTGGGACTACGTGACGCGGCTGCGGAAGTGGCTCGACGCGGACGCGGCCCCGACGTCGGTGGAGGACGCGCGGCTCCTGCGCGTGCTCAAGATTTCTGAGGAACTGGGGGAGGTCGCGGAGGCCCTTCACGGGGCGCTCGGCGCCAACCCGCGCAAGGGTGCGTCCCACGACTGGGGGGGACGTGGCGAAGGAACTCGCGGACGTCATCGTGACGACCATGGTCGCCCTGGACACCGTGAGCGGGGATGGCGCGACCGTGGTGGAGCAGCAGCTCCAGGGCCGCGTGGAGGAGGAGATCACGGCGGCCGGGGACATCCGGCTCCTCCAGGTCCTCGCGATCAGCGGCGACATGGGCGCCATCGCCACCGCCGTGTACGGCGCGCTGGGCACCGGCCCGCGCGGTGAGGCGGTCGAGATCACGCGCACGTGGGAGGACGTGGAGGCGCGCCTCGGCCTGCTCACCCTCACTGCCGCCGCCGCACTGGACGACCTCACCGGCGATGCCTGGGACACGGTGGATGAGCGGCTGCGTTTCCTCGTGGAGAGGGTCGCGGCCTAGTAGGCCGGACATGAGCCTCAGCTGACCCGCTCCACCCTCTGTACGGAAGGGCCCGCACGGACGTGGCTGGCCGAGGAACTCGCCAGCCGTGGGTACGCCGTCGCCGGGGTCGGACACAACTACGAGGCCAGCGGCAACACGGTACCCGACGGGAGATCGGG
>NZ_JBSFTP010000074.1:0-38087 GCF_053591315.1 Streptomyces sp. NPDC003042 | reverse complement strand
AGCGTTAGGGAAACGCCCGGTTACATTCCGAACCCGGAAGCTAAGCCTTTCAGCGCCGATGGTACTGCAGGGGGGACCCTGTGGGAGAGTAGGACGCCGCCGAACAACCCGCCCTTTTAGCTCAGTCGGTAGAGCGTCTCCATGGTAAGGAGAAGGTCAACGGTTCGATTCCGTTAAAGGGCTCCATCAAAAAAGGCCCCCGCCAATTGGCGGGGGCCTTTTTGCGTTTATGATCTTCCAGGCGCGATGTCGTGCGAAACGGGGAGAGACGATGACACAGCTGACGCCGGCCGAGGCCGAGTTCGAGCGTGCCTGGAACGACGAGCGGTACACGCGGGTGGAACTGCCCCCGGTGGACGTCAACCGCGTGCTGGCCGAGCGGTACGTCACCGAGGAGCCGCTGGCCTTCAATCGGGACATGGTCTGGGACATGGAGGTGCGGAAGGCCGGCAACCCGGCCGCCTTCATTCCGTACGTGGTGAAGGAAGGCACGGCCGCGGCCTGGGTACCGGGACAGGGGGATGCGGAGCTCGGCGACGCGTTCGTGCGCCGGTCGGAGCAGAGGCTGTGGACCCGGCCCGAGGAGTACGGGCTCGTCCTGGAGGAGGTGTCGCTCCACCACGAGCGGCAGCTCGTGACCTTCCTCGGCCGGGCCGAGTGCACCGACGTGCGGGGCGGCACGCTGTACGCGGGGACCGGCCAGCCGCTGTTCCATGTGCAGCACGGGGTCGCCGGCGCCGATGACCGGCCCACCAACACCTGGCGGATCGTCGTCCTCACGGAGGGCGTGGACGAGCGGGTGGAGAAGGTCTTCGAGGAGATGGCCGCCGAGGTGTGGCTGCCCGGTTTCCTGGAGAACTACGTCCGGGACGTGCTCCGGATCGGGCTCACGCGGCGTCAGTAGTCAGTCGCCCTCGCGCTGGTGGGGGACGCGGAAGGCGAGGATGGCCATGTCGTCCGAGGCCGGTTCGGCCGCGAAGCGTTCCACCGCGCGCAGGACGCGGGAGGCGACCGCGCCGGCCGTGAGGCCGGTGCAGGTCGTCAGGACCTCGGCGAGGCCGTCGTCGCCGAGCATGCGGCTGCCCTCGCGGCGCTCGGTCACGCCGTCCGTGACGCAGAGCAGGACGTCGCCCGGGTCGAGGGTCAGGGTCTCCTCGTAGAGCTCGAGGTCCTCGATCACGCCGAGCAGCGGCTGCGGTTCAGCGGCCGGGATGACCTCGCCGTCCGGGCGCAGGCGCAGCGGGAGCGGGTGACCCGCGCAGACGACCTTCATCAGGGCGCCGCCGTCGAGCTGGGGGTGGAGCTCGCCGTAGAGGAGGGTGAGGAAGCGGCTGCGGGCGCCCTCGTCGAGGATGGCCGCGTTGAGGCGCTCCAGGACCGCCGGGCCGCCGAGGCCTTCGCGGGCCAGCAGGCGCAGGGCGTGGCGGGCGAGGCCGGTGACCGCGGCGGCCTCGGGGCCCGTACCGCAGACGTCGCCGATGGCGAAGCCGTACACGCCTTCGCGGATCGGGAAGACGTCGTAGAAGTCGCCGCCCACCTCGTTGCCCTCGCCGGCCGCGCGGTAGATGACCTCGACCTCCATGCCGGGGATGGCGGGGGAGCCGGGCGGCAGGAGGCTGCGCTGGAGGGAGCGGCTGATGGCGGTGCGCTCGGAGTAGAGGCGGGCGTTGTCGAGGGCGAGTGCGGCCCGGCGGGAGAGGTCGTCGGCCAGTTCGAGGATCTCCTGGCGGAAGTGCTCCCCGCTCGGCTTGCCGAGGGTGATCATGCCGATCACGCGGTTGCGGGCGAGGAGGGGGAGGACCACCGTCTCGCCGCCGACCGCGAGGGCCGCCTCCGGCCAGGGGCGGGCGCCGGCCTCGCGGACCGGGTCGGGCGGGCTGACCCGGGAGAGCAGGGCCTTGAGGCCGTCGATGCGCTCCTCGTCCTCGTGCAGGACGTACGACAGGTACGGGTCCGAGGTCTGGTCGGCGATGGTGTAGACGGCGCACCAGGTCGCGAGGGTCGGGACGGTCATCTGGGCCATGAGGGCCAGGGTCTGGTCCCGGTCGAGCGTGCCGGCGAGCAGGTCGGAAGCCTCGACGAGGAAGGAGAGGGAGCCGCGGCGCAGCCGTTCCAGTTCGCCGAGGCGGGCGGACTCGACGGCGAGGGCGATGCGGTCGGCGGCGAACTGGAGGCGCAGGGCGTCTTCGTTGGAGTAGCGGCCCGCGTTCTCGGCGGCGACGCCGATGGAGCCGGTGAGGCGGCCCTCGACCTTGAGGGGGACGGTGACGGCGGAGCGCATGCCGGTGGCTTCGAGGAGCGGTACGGCTCCGGGGACGGCGGCGAGGTCGTCGTGGACGGCGGGCATGCGTGCGGAGCCGTAGCGGTTGGTTCCGGCTTCGACGGGGACGCGGGCGAAGCGCTGGCGGGTGGAGGGCAGGCCGGTGGTGGCGCGGACCTCCAGCTCGGTCTCGTCGTCGGTGGCCAGCAGCAGGAAGGCGGCGTCGGCGTCGAGGAGGTCGCGGGCCCGTTCGACGGTTCGCTGGAGGAGGCCGTCGAGGTCGTCGGGGGCGGGGGAGCCGATGAAGACCTCGAAGGGGTCCGGGCGGGGCTCGGTGAGCTGGCCGTCGGAGACGGGGACGCGTACGGGGGTCTGGAGCAGCGCGCGCTCGTCGTCGTGGACGAGGAGGCAGACGATGGAGGGCTCGCCGTGGGCGTCGCGGACCCGCAGGTGGGAGGCGTAGACCGGGATGACGCGGCCGTCGGCGCCGCGGATGCCGTAGCTGCCCTCCCAGCGGGACAGGCGAAGGGCCTCGGCGATGCCGGTGCCGGTGCCGGGGGTCTGCGGCCAGGCGGCGAGTTCGGACAGCGGGCGGCCGACGGTCTTCTCGGCGGGGTAGCCGAAGATGTGCTCGGCGTCCTCGTTCCACGCGGAGATGGTGTCGGCGGCGTCGATCTGCAGGACGGCGACCCGGACCCGGCTGTCGGCCAGGGGCAGGAACCGGTCAGGGACGACGGGGCCCGCGGAGCGGGTACCGACCGGCCGGTCCGGGAGGTCGAGGCGGAACCACACGTGTTTGTGCGTGGCCGTGTACTCGACGCCCCAGCGGGTGGCGAGGGCGGCGCAGAGCATCAGGCCGCGGCCGCTCTCGCGGTCGGGGTCGGCGTACGGGCGGTCGTCGGGATGCCGGAGCGGGAGCTCGCGCTCCGGGTACCGGTCGGCCACCTCCACACGTACGCCCTCCTCGGCGCGCAGGCACAGGACCTCGGCGCGGGTTCCGGCGTGGACGACGGCATTGGTCACGAGCTCGCTGGTCAGGACCACGGCGTCGTCGATGATGTCTGCGAAGCCCCAGCCCTGCATCGTGTCGCGGACGAACGCGCGGGCGGCGGCGACCGAGCGCCCTTGAGGTTCGAAACTGGCAGCCGCCCGTGCCGTGATCACGAGTCTCCTTCGACGCGGTGGACATCGGATGCCAGGTTACTTACCTTCGCGGTCGCCAGGATGCCGTCGTACCGGATTCCACCCGCAGGGAGCGGGCGGTGTGCGATGGTGCCGAAGTGTTATGGCCGGGTTCGGCCGGGGTGAAACACTGGGCAGGCTTGGAGAGCCGGATTTTGGATGGTCGGATGTCCGGTGGAACAGTGGTCGACCCTTTCGGGAGGGACACGGTGGAGTCTGGCGCAGCGGTGCGGCGTACGGGGACGCGGCCCAAGGGCGGACGGTCCCGGCGCGGCGGGACGACGGAAGTCGATACCGCAGCTCTGAACCGGCTGCTCACGGCCCTGGTGTCGATGCGGGACGGAAATTTCCGCAAGCGGCTGACGGTGTCCGGCGACGGCGTGATGGCGGAGATCGCCGCCGTCTACAACGAGGTCGCCGACCGCAATCTCCACCTGACCGGTGAGCTGTCACGGGTCCGGCGGATGGTGGGCCGCGAGGGCAAGCTGAGCGAGCGGCTGGAGACGGGGGCCTGCGAGGGTTCCTGGGCGGCGGCGATCGACGCCTCGAACCAGCTGGTGGACGATCTCGCCCGGCCGGTGTCCGAGGTGGGCCGGGTGCTGTCGGCGGTCGCCGAGGGTGATCTCGACCAGCGGATGGACCTGCGGACGCAGGCCGCCGACGGGGTGGGGCATCCGTTGCGCGGGGAGTTCCTCAAGGTCGGGCGTACGGTCAACAACCTGGTCGACCAGCTGTCGGCGTTCACCGACGAGGTGACGCGGGTGGCGCTCGAGGTGGGTACCGAGGGCAAGCTCGGTGGCCAGGCGCAGGTGCGCGGAATGTCGGGTTCATGGAAGGACCTGACCGATTCCGTCAACACGATGGCGTACCGGCTCACCGCCCAGGTGCGTGACATCGCTCTCGTCACGACGGCGGTGGCGAAGGGCGATCTGTCGCGCAAGGTCACGGTGCACGTGGCCGGCGAGATGCTCCAGCTGAAGAACACCGTGAACACGATGGTGGACCAGCTGTCGTCCTTCTCCTCCGAAGTGACGCGCGTCGCGCGCGAGGTGGGTACGGAGGGTGAGCTGGGCGGCCAGGCGAAGGTGCCCGGGGTCGCCGGAGTGTGGAAGGACCTGACCGATTCCGTCAACACCATGGCGGGGAACCTCACGGCCCAGGTGCGTGGGATCGCGCAGGTCACGACGGCCGTCGCGAACGGTGATCTGTCGCAGAAGGTCCGGGTCAGCGCGCGCGGCGAGGTGGCGCAGCTGGCCGAAACGATCAACCAGATGACCGAGACGCTGCGGACCTTCGCGGACGAGGTCACGCGCGTGGCCAGCGAGGTCGGCGCGAAGGGTCTGCTGGGCGGCCAGGCGCAGGTGCCGGGGGCCGCGGGTACCTGGAAGGACCTCACCGACTCGGTGAACACGGTCTTCCGCAACCTCACCACGCAGGTGCGGGACATCGCGCAGGTGACGACGGCGGTGGCCAACGGCGATCTGTCGCAGAAGGTCACCGTCAATGTGGCCGGCGAGATGCTGGAGCTGAAGAACACCGTCAACACGATGGTGGACCAGCTCCAGTCCTTCGGTGCGGAAGTGACGCGTGTGGCCCGTGAGGTCGGCGTCGAGGGTGAGCTGGGCGGCCAGGCGCAGGTGCCGGGGGCCGCGGGCACGTGGAAGGACCTCACCGACTCGGTGAACACCGCCTTCCGCAATCTCACCGGGCAGGTGCGCAACATCGCGCAGGTGACGACGGCGGTGGCCAACGGCGACCTGTCGCAGAAGGTCACCGTGGACGTCTCCGGCGAGATGCTCCAGCTGAAGAACACCGTGAACACGATGGTGGACCAGCTGTCGTCCTTCGCCGACCAGGTCACGCGGATGGCGCGGGACGTGGGTACGGAGGGCCGGCTCGGCGGTCAGGCGCGGGTCGAAGGGGTCTCCGGCACGTGGAAGGAGCTGACCGACTCGGTCAACTTCATGGCCGGGAACCTGACGTCTCAGGTGCGCCAGATCGCCCAGGTGACGACGGCGGTGGCGCGCGGTGATCTGTCGCAGAAGATCGACGTGGACGCCCGGGGCGAGATCCTGGAGCTGAAGAACACCATCAACACGATGGTCGACCAGCTGTCGGCCTTCGCGGAGCAGGTGACGCGGGTGGCCCGTGAGGTGGGCACGGACGGCAGGCTCGGCGGTCAGGCGCAGGTGCCCGGGGTGGCCGGAGTGTGGCGTGATCTGACCGATTCCGTGAACGGTATGGCCGGAAACCTGACGTCCCAGGTGCGCAACATCGCGCAGGTCGCGACGGCGGTGGCGCGCGGTGATCTGTCGCAGAAGATCGACGTGGACGCCCGGGGCGAGATCCTGGAGCTGAAGAACACCCTCAACACCATGGTCGACCAGCTCTCGAACTTCGCGGAGCAGGTGACGCGGGTGGCCCGCGAGGTGGGCACCGAGGGCATCCTCGGCGGCCAGGCGGAGGTCAAGGGTGTCTCCGGCACCTGGAAGGACCTGACCCAGTCCGTCAACTTCATGGCGAACAACCTGACCTCGCAGGTGCGCAACATCGCCGAGGTGACCACGGCGGTCGCCATGGGCGACCTCTCCAAGAAGATCACGGTCGACGCCAAGGGCGAGATCCTGGAGCTGGTGACGACCGTGAACACCATGGTCGACCAGCTGTCCTCCTTCGCGGAGCAGGTGACGCGGGTGGCCCGCGAGGTGGGCTCCGAGGGCATCCTCGGCGGTCAGGCCCGGGTGCGCGGGGTCACCGGCATCTGGAAGGACCTGACCGACAACGTCAACCTGATGGCGAACAACCTGACCTCCCAGGTGCGCAACATCTCGCAGGTCTCGGCGGCGGTCGCCAACGGCGACCTGACGAAGAAGGTCACCGTCGAGGCGCGCGGCGAGGTCGCGCAGCTCGCCGACACCGTCAACACGATGGTGAAGACCCTGTCCTCCTTCGCCGACGAGGTCACGCGCGTGGCCCGTGAGGTGGGTACGGAGGGCCGCCTGGGCGGTCAGGCGCACGTGCCGGGCGTCTCGGGGACGTGGAAGGACCTCACCGACTCGGTGAACTTCATGGCCTCCAACCTCACCGGCCAGGTGCGGCAGATCGCCATGGTCACGACCGCCATCGCCAAGGGCGACATGACCAAGAAGATCGACATCGACGCGCGCGGCGAGATCCTGGAGCTCAAGACCACCATCAACACGATGGTCGACCAGCTGTCCTCCTTCGCCGACCAGGTGACGCGGGTGGCCCGCGAGGTGGGCACCGAAGGCATCCTCGGCGGCCAGGCCCGCGTCCGGGACGTCGACGGCACCTGGCGCGACCTGACCGAGTCCGTGAACGAAATGGCCGGGAACCTCACCCGGCAGGTGCGCGCCATCGCCGCGGTGGCCACCGCGGTGACCCGCGGCGACCTGAGCCTGAAGGTCGACGTGGACGCGGCGGGCGAGATCCAGGTCCTCCAGGACAACATCAACACGATGATCGTGAACCTGCGCGACACCACCTTGGCCAACAAGGAGCAGGACTGGCTCAAGGGCAACCTCGCCCGCATCTCGGCCCTCATGCAGGGCCGCCGGGAGCTGGACGACGTGGCCTCGCTGATCATGAGCGAGCTGACCCCGGTGGTCTCCGCCCAGCACGGTGCCTTCTTCCTGGCGCTGCCGACCGGGGGGAGCACCGAGATCGGGGCGGACGGGGGCGCGGAGGGCTCGTACGAGCTGCGGATGCGCGGCAGTTACGCGTACGCGGGCGGCTCGATGCCCATCTCCTTCCGGCCCGGGGAGGGGCTGATCGGGACGGTCGCCGAGGAGAAGCGGACGATCCTGGTCGAGAACACCCCGCCCGGCTACCTCAAGATCTCCTCGGGGCTCGGCGAGGCACCGCCGGCGCATGTGATCGTGCTGCCGGTGCTGTTCGAGGGGAAGGTGCTCGGCGTCATCGAGCTGGCCTCCTTCACCCCCTTCACGCAGATCCAGAAGGACTTCCTCAGCCAGATCGCGGAGATGATCGGTACGAGCGTCAACACGATTTCCGTCAACTCCAAGACGGAGATGCTGCTCAAGCAGTCGCAGGAGATGACCGAGCAACTGCGCGAGCGTTCCGACGAGCTGGAGAACCGGCAGAAGGCGCTCCAGGCCGCGAACGCGGAGCTGGAGGAGAAGGCCGAGCTGCTGGCCCAGCAGAACCGGGACATCGAGGTGAAGAACACCGAGATCGAGGAGGCCCGGCAGGTCCTGGAGGAGCGCGCCGAGCAGCTCGCGGTCTCGATGCGGTACAAGAGCGAGTTCCTCGCGAACATGTCGCACGAGCTGCGGACGCCGCTCAACTCGCTGCTGATCCTGGCCAAGCTCCTCGCGGACAACGCGGACGAGAACCTCTCGCCGAAGCAGGTGGAGTTCGCCGAGACCATCCACGGCGCCGGCTCGGACCTGTTGCAGCTGATCAACGACATCCTCGACCTGTCGAAGGTCGAGGCCGGGAAGATGGACGTCTCCCCGACCCGGATCGCGCTGGTCCAGCTCGTGGACTACGTGGAGGCCACCTTCCGGCCGCTGACCGCGGAGAAGGGCCTGGACTTCTCGGTACGGGTCTCCCCGGAGCTGCCGGCGACCCTGCACACCGACGAGCAGCGCCTCCTCCAGGTGCTGCGCAACCTGCTGTCGAACGCGGTGAAGTTCACCGACAACGGGGCGGTGGAGCTGGTGATCCGGCCGGCCGGCGGCGATGTGCCGCAGGCGATCCGGGAGCAGCTGCTGGAGGCGGGGTCGCTGCGCGAGCCCGACGCCGACCTGATCGCCTTCTCGGTGACCGACACCGGGATCGGGATCGCGGCGAGCAAGATGCTGGTGATCTTCGAGGCGTTCAAGCAGGCGGACGGCACCACCAGCCGCAAGTACGGCGGAACCGGGCTCGGGCTGTCCATCAGCCGGGAGATCGCCCGGCTGCTGGGCGGCGAGATCCACGCGGCGAGCGAGCCGGGACGCGGGTCCACCTTCACGCTGTACCTGCCGTTGCACCCGAGCGAGCTGCCGCCCCAGGGGTACGCGCCGCCCACGCCCGGTGGCGCGCGCGGCGAGTACCGCAGGCCGGTCGAGGAGCGGCCCGCGCAGGCGGCGCTCTCGCCGACGGCCGCGTCCCCCGTCTCCAGGGCCGCGGCGCAGCTGCGGTCCGCGCTGCCGGTGGCGGAGCCGGCCGGGCAGGGTTCGTCGGCGCTGTTCCGCAGGCGCCGCAAGCCGCTGACGGAGTCCGTGCCGCGCGGCGAGGTGCCGGGGCAGCCGGACGCCGGAGCGTGGGACGTGGAGGAGCCGCTGCCGGCGCCGCCGCGGACGTACGACTTCCACGGCGAGCGGGTGCTGATCGTGGACGACGACGTACGCAACGTCTTCGCCCTCACCAGCGTGCTGGAGCAGCACGGGCTGGCGGTGCTCTACGCCGAGAACGGGCGGGAGGGCATCGAGGTCCTGGAGCAGCACGACGATGTGGCGGTGGTGCTGATGGACATCATGATGCCGGAGATGGACGGGTACGCGACGACCTCGGCGATCCGGCGGATGCCGCAGTTCGCGGGGCTGCCGATCATCGCGCTGACGGCGAAGGCGATGAAGGGCGACCGGGAGAAGGCCATCGACTCCGGGGCGTCCGACTACGTCACCAAGCCCGTCGAGCCCGACTACCTGCTGTCGGTCATGGAACAGCACATGCGGGGAGAGTGATCACTGATCGGCGAGTGATCGGGCGATGACGGAAGGGCACAGCGGGAACCTTCTGCCCTTCCGTCACGTTTCCGCTTCGTGCACAGTGACATCTTGGTGACAGGGTGTGGCGATCTCGGGACTGGGGCTACGATGACCGGCACAAGGACGGACGGCTCAAGGATGCCGTTCTCTGGGGTGGGGTCCGGCGGACCGGCCGGAGTCAGGAGCCGGGGAGGCCCCATGCCGGGGCGAGGAGGACAGGGCATGGTGCAGAAGGCCAAGATCCTCCTGGTCGACGACCGGCCGGAGAATCTGCTGGCGCTGGAGGCCATCCTCTCCGCGCTCGATCAGACACTGGTCCGGGCGTCGTCGGGGGAGGAAGCGCTCAAGGCGCTGCTGACGGACGATTTCGCGGTCATCCTGCTGGATGTCCAGATGCCGGGCATGGACGGATTCGAGACCGCCGCGCACATCAAGCGGCGCGAGCGGACCCGTGACATCCCGATCATCTTCCTCACCGCGATCAACCACGGTCCGCACCACACCTTCCGCGGCTACGCGGCGGGCGCGGTGGACTACATCTCGAAGCCGTTCGACCCGTGGGTGCTGCGCGCCAAGGTCTCGGTGTTCGTGGAGCTCTACACCAAGAACTGCCAATTGCGGGAGCAGGCGGCGCTGCTGCGGCTCCAGCTGGAGGGCGGCGGCTCGAACGGCGTGGACGGCAGCAAGGAGACCGCCGGCCTGCTGGCCGAGCTCTCCGCGCGGCTCGCGGCGGTCGAGGAGCAGGCGGAGGCCCTGACCAAGCAGCTCGGCGAGGACTCGGCCGATGGCGCGGTCGTGGCCACCGCCGCCCATCTGGAGCGCAAGCTGACCGGACTGCGGCGGGCGCTCGACGCGCTGGAGCCGGGGACCGGCGGCGGAGCGCCGGTGGTTCCCATACAGGGCTGAGCCGCGGCGTCGTGGCCGACGCCGCCCCTGACGCCCCGGCCGCTGTCGGGGCGTCAGGTCTGGCAGGGCGTCAAAGCGCGTACGGACCGGGCGACACGAACGGGTGAAGGGGTGGGCACGCGTGTCCACCGGCGTGCGCACCGGTAATCTCGGGCGCATGGCCTCACGTACGTCCGGCAAGGGTTCCCCGAGCACCGCGAAGGGCCGCACCGGCCGTACGACGGCGCCGGCCAAGAAGGCGGCGCCCGCGCGCAAGGCTCCCGCCGCGAAGGCCGCGGCGCCCAAGCGCGGCGCGGTCAAGAAGGTCGCCGCCAAGCCCGCGCCGTCCCCGACCGGGGGCGTGCTGCGCCTGGTGCGCGCCTGCTGGCTCGGGCTCGCCCACGCGATCGGCGCGATCTTCCGCGGGGTCGGCCGAGGTGCCAAGAACCTCGACCCGGCCCACCGCAAGGACGGCGTCGCGCTGCTGCTCCTCGCCCTGGCGCTGATCGTCGCCGCGGGAACCTGGTCGAACCTGAGCGGACCCGTCGGAGACCTGGTCACCATGCTGGTCACCGGTGCCTTCGGGCGCCTCGACCTGCTCGTGCCGATCCTGTTCGGGGTCATGGCCGTACGTCTCATCCGGCATCCCGAGCAGACCGACGCCAACGGGCGCATCGGCGTCGGCCTGTCCGCCCTCGTCATCGGGGTCCTCGGGCTCGTGCACATCGCCTGCGGGGCGCCCGGCCGCGACGAGGGCACCACCGCGATGCAGAACGCGGGCGGGCTCATCGGCTGGGGTGCCTCCAAGCCGCTCATCTTCACCATGGGCGCGCCACTGGCCGTGCCCATGCTGGTGCTGCTCACGGTCTTCGGGCTGCTGGTGGTCACCGCGACACCGGTCAACGCGATCCCGCAGCGGCTGCGGCGGCTCGGCATCCGGCTCGGGATCATCGCGCCCCGGGGGTACCCCCGGACGGAGTCTGGGGGAGAGTACGACGAGTACGACGAGCAGTACGAGGAGGCCGAAGGCACGGGCCGGCCGGGGCGGCAGGGCCGGCATGACGCCGAGCGGTGGCGGGCCCGCGCGGCCGCCGGCGCCGACGAGCAGGGCGATCCGGTGGACGCCGCCGAGGAGGCGGCCCTCGCCCGGCGGCGCCGGCCGGGGCGGACCTCCGCCCGTCCCGGCCGGCGGGAGATGGACCCGGTCGACGTGGCCGCGGCGGCCGCCGCCGCGCTGGACGGCGTGGTCTACGGCGGGATGCCCCCGTCCCCGCTGGTCGCCGACCTCACGCAGGGCATCTCCGCCGAGCCCGGGGGCGTGGAGGCCACCGCCCCCGTACCGCCCGCCCGTGAGGAGCGGCCCCCCGCGCCGGCCGGCCCCGTCAACCCGGTGCCGCCCGCCGCCGCGGGCCCGCCGCACGAGCGCACCGCCGCGGCCTCCGGGACCCTGTCGGTGCCGGACCTGACGAAGGCCCCGCCGCGGACCCAGCCGCTGCCGCCGCGCGCCGAGCAGCTCCAGCTGCGCGGGGACATCACGTACGCCCTTCCCTCGCTGGACCTGCTGGAGCGCGGCGGCCCCGGCAAGACCCGCAGCGCCGCCAACGACGCGGTGGTCGCCTCGCTGACGAACGTGTTCACCGAGTTCAAGGTCGACGCGCAGGTCACCGGCTTCACTCGGGGCCCGACGGTCACCCGGTACGAGGTGACCCTCGGCGCGGCGGTGAAGGTCGAGCGGATCACGGCGCTGGCGAAGAACATCGCGTACGCCGTGGCCTCACCGGACGTGCGGATCATCAGCCCGATCCCCGGCAAGTCGGCGGTCGGCATCGAGATCCCGAACTCCGACCGCGAGATGGTCAACCTGGGCGACGTCCTGCGCCTGGCGGACGCGGCCGAGGACGACCATCCGATGCTGGTCGCGCTCGGCAAGAACGTCGAGGGCGGCTACGAGATGGCCAACCTCGCCAAGATGCCGCACGTACTGGTCGCCGGTGCCACCGGTTCCGGCAAGTCCTCCTGCATCAACTGCCTGATCACCTCGGTCATGGTCCGGGCCACCCCGGAGGACGTCCGGATGGTGCTCGTCGACCCCAAGCGGGTCGAGCTCACCGCGTACGAGGGCATCCCGCACCTGATCACGCCCATCATCACCAATCCCAAGCGGGCCGCCGAGGCGCTCCAGTGGGTCGTGCGCGAGATGGACCTGCGCTACGACGACCTCGCCGCCTTCGGCTACCGGCACATCGACGACTTCAACCAGGCGATCCGCGAGGGCAAGATCAAGCTGCCGCCGGGCAGCGAGCGCGAGCTCAGCCCGTACCCGTACCTGCTGGTGATCGTCGACGAGCTCGCCGACCTGATGATGGTGGCCCCTCGTGACGTCGAGGACTCGATCGTCCGCATCACCCAGCTGGCGCGAGCCGCCGGCATCCACCTGGTGCTCGCCACGCAGCGGCCCTCGGTGGACGTGGTCACCGGCCTGATCAAGGCGAACGTGCCCTCACGCCTCGCCTTCGCCACCTCCTCGCTCGCCGACAGCCGGGTCATCCTGGACCAGCCGGGCGCCGAGAAGCTGATCGGCAAGGGTGACGGACTGTTCCTGCCGATGGGCGCGAACAAGCCGGTCCGCCTCCAGGGCGCCTTCGTCACCGAGGACGAGATCGCCCGGATCGTCCAGCACTGCAAGGACCAGATGGCGCCGGTCTTCCGGGACGACGTCACGGTCGGGCAGAAGCAGAAGAAGGAGATCGACGAGGAGATCGGCGACGACCTGGACCTGCTGTGCCAGGCGGCGGAGCTGGTGGTCTCCACCCAGTTCGGGTCGACCTCGATGCTCCAGCGCAAGCTGCGCGTGGGCTTCGCGAAGGCCGGCCGGCTCATGGACCTGATGGAGTCCCGGGGCATCGTCGGTCCGAGCGAAGGTTCGAAGGCGCGCGACGTGCTGGTCAAGCCGGACGAAGTGGACGGGGTGCTCGCCGTCATCCGCGGTGAGGACCAGCCGTAGAACGGGAGTCCGTCCGGCTCACCCGACCGTATGGGATCGGCGGGCAACCGTTTCCCTTGGCCGTGCGTCAAGTTGAGGGAGACAACGGCGGCCCTTCCTATGCCATCGGATGGCGTAGGAAGGGGACCCTCCGGTTGCCCCACCCTTTCGTCACCCCCCTAGACTGGACATCCAGCAGGTGGCTACACGCTCGAAAGGCGCCCTCGTGTCCATCGGCAACTCCAAACCCCCCGAAAAAGAGCGGCCTTCGGCCGACGACCGGTCCGAGGACCGCATCGTCGAACGTTCCGTCGAAGAACCGTCCATCGGGACGGCCCTCAAGAAGGCCCGGATCACTGCCGGGCTGACTGTCGACGAGGTCAGTTCCACCACCCGCGTGCGCATCCCGATCGTGCACGCGATCGAAGAGGACGACTTCACGCGCTGCGGCGGCGACGTTTACGCCCGCGGTCACATCCGTACGCTCGCCCGCGCCGTGCACCTCGATCCGGTACCCCTGGTCGAGAGCTACGACGCGGCCCACGGCGGCCGGCCGGCACCCACCCCCGCCGCGCCGATGTTCGAAGCCGAGCGACTCCGTCCCGAACGGCAGCGGCCCAACTGGACCGCCGCCATGGTCGCCGCCATCGTCGCCGTGATCGGCTTCGTCGGCTTCACCGCCTTCAGCGGCGGCGACGGGACCAAGCGGCCGGTGGCGGAAGGTTCGGCCTCCCCGCAGGCCGCGCCCAAGCAGCCCTCCGGGAAGCCGGCCGCACAGCCCCAGAGCCCGCAGCCGCCCAAGCCGGAGCCATCGGACAGCGCCATCGCGGCGGCTCCCAAGGACCTCGTCACCGTGGTCCTGACGGCCAGCGAAGGCGAAAGCTGGATCTCCGCGAAGGATCACAGCGGGCGACTGCTGTTCGACGGAACCCTCGCGCAGGGCGAGTCGAAGACCTTCACCGACAAGGAGTCCATCGACCTCGTGCTCGGCGACGCCGGGGCCGTCAACCTGTTCGTGAACGGCAAGGAGATCAAGGACCGCTTCGAGCCCGGTCAGGTGGAACGCCTCACCTACACCAAGGACGATCCGTCCCAGGATCGGCCCCAGGCGGGCTGACCAGCACGGAACAGCAGATTCCAGATCCCCGGGACGCTGTGCGGCACCTGCCGCCGGTCCCGGGGATCTTGCTGTCCCCGGACGCGGGGCGGGTGGCGGCGCCGGGACGAAGTAGTCTTGAGTCCATGCCCGAACGCCGTACCGTCGCCCTTGTCACTCTTGGCTGCGCCCGTAACGAGGTGGACTCGGAGGAGCTCGCAGGCCGCTTGGCGGCGGATGGCTGGGAGCTCGTCCAGGACGCCGCCGACGCGGACGTAGCCGTCGTCAACACCTGCGGCTTCGTCGAAGCCGCCAAAAAAGACTCCGTGGACGCCCTGCTGGAAGCCAATGATCTGAAGGATCATGGCCGGACCCAGGCCGTCGTCGCCGTCGGCTGCATGGCCGAGCGCTACGGCAAGGAACTCGCCGAAGCGCTCCCCGAAGCCGACGGTGTGCTCGGCTTCGACGACTACGCCGACATCTCCGACCGACTCCAGACCATCCTCAACGGCGGCGTCCACGCCTCCCACACCCCGCGCGACCGGCGCAAGCTGCTGCCGATCAGCCCGGCGGCGCGCCAGGACGCCGAGGTCGCGCTCCCGGGCCACGCCCAGGAGCCTGTCGCCGAAGCCCCCGCGGACCTGCCCGACGGACTCGCGCCCGCCTCCGGGCCGCGCGCGCCGCTGCGCCGCCGTCTGGACAAGAGCCCCGTCGCCTCGGTCAAGCTCGCCTCCGGCTGCGACCGCCGCTGCTCCTTCTGCGCCATCCCGTCCTTCCGCGGGTCCTTCATCTCCCGCCGCCCCAGCGACGTGCTGGGCGAGACGCGCTGGCTCGCCGAGCAGGGCGTCAAGGAGGTCATGCTGGTCTCCGAGAACAACACCTCGTACGGCAAGGACCTCGGCGACATCCGGCTGCTGGAGACCCTGCTGCCCGAGCTGGCCGCGGTCGACGGCATCGAGCGCGTCCGCGTCAGCTACCTCCAGCCCGCCGAGATGCGGCCCGGGCTGATCGACGTACTCACCTCGACCCCCAAGGTCGTCCCGTACTTCGACCTGTCCTTCCAGCACTCGGCTCCCGACGTGCTGCGCTCCATGCGCCGCTTCGGAGACACCGACCGCTTCCTGGAGCTGCTGGACACCATCCGCGGCAAGGCCCCGCAGGCCGGCGTCCGGTCCAACTTCATCGTCGGCTTCCCCGGTGAGAAGGAGTCGGACTTCGCCGAGCTGGAGCGTTTCCTCACCCACGCGCGGCTCGACGCCATCGGCGTCTTCGGCTACTCGGACGAGGACGGCACCGAGGCCGCCACGTACGACCACAAGCTGGACGCGGACACCATCGCCGAGCGGCTCGCGCACATGCAGCGCCTCGCCGAGGAGCTCACCTCGCAGCGCGCGGAGGAGCGGATCGGAGAGACGCTGGAGGTGCTCGTCGAGACCGTGGAAACGGTCGACGCGGACGGCGAGGGTGCCTACGGGCGCGCCGCGCACCAGGCGCCCGAGACCGACGGCCAGGTCGTCTTCACGGACAGCACGGGCCTGGTCCCCGGGCGTATCGTCACGGCAAAGGTGGTCGGCACGCTGGGCGTGGACCTGGTGGCCGAGCCCCTGGGCATGGATCTTGAGGAGGCGGCCGGATGACCGGAGTCCCGGCATCAGCGGCGGGCGGGACCGGCCGCCGGCCCGCGCCCGGCGCGAAGCTCGGGACTGCGGCGGTCGACCAGGCCGGCCTGTGGAACATCGCCAACATCCTGACGATGATCCGGCTCGTACTCGTGCCGGGCTTCGTCCTGCTGCTGCTCGCCGAGGGCGGGTACGACCCGGCCTGGCGGGCGCTGGCGTGGGCGGCCTTCGCGGTCGCCATGATCACGGACATCTTCGACGGGCACCTGGCCCGGACGTACAACCTCGTCACCGACTTCGGGAAGATCGCCGACCCCATCGCCGACAAGGCGATCATGGGGTCGGCGCTCATCTGTCTCTCCTGGCTCGGTGAACTGCCCTGGTGGGTGACCGGGGTGATCCTGGGGCGGGAACTCGGGATCACGCTGATGCGCTTCTGGGTCATCCGGTACGGGGTGATCCCCGCCAGCCGGGGCGGCAAGCTGAAGACGCTGGCGCAGGGCACGGCGGTGGGCATGTACGTGCTCGCGCTGACCGGGCCGCTGGCCAGCCTGCGGTTCTGGGTGATGGCGGTCGCCGTCGTGCTGACGGTCGTCACCGGTTTGGACTACATCCGCCAGGCCGTCGTGCTGCGGCGGGCGGGGCTGGCCGCGGAGCGGGCCGAGAGGTGACATACGGGGCGGGGGATGCGCCGGAGGCCGTGGGTGCGGCGGACGGTGCGGCAGAGGTGGCTGGGAACGTACTGCGTCTGCTCGCGGAGAGTGACCAGACGCTGGCTGTCGCCGAGTCGCTGACCGGGGGGATGGTCGCTGCCGAGCTGACGGCCGTGCCGGGCGCCTCACGCTCCTTCCGCGGCTCGGTCACGGCGTACGCCACCGAGGTGAAGCACGCGGTCCTCGGGGTGGACGCGGAGCTGCTCGCCGCCGAAGGCGCGGTGAACGCGCAGGTCGCGCTGGAGATGGCCGCCGGGGTGCGGCGGGTGATGGGCGCCTCGTGGGGGATCGCGACGACCGGCGTGGCCGGCCCGGATCCCCAGGACGGGCAGCCGGTGGGCACGGTTTTCGTCGCCGTGGCGGGCCCCGCGGGCAGGAAAACGGCCCAGCTGCGGTTGAACGGCTCCCGTACGGAAATCCGTAGGGAGAGCGCACGGACAGTGCTCGAACTTCTCTCGAGCGAACTCCGCGAGAATCTGCGGGGGCAGGATACGGAACAGAACGGGGGGATTTGATGTTTGCAGCCCTGAGTGAACACGACATCGCTCCCCGCACGGCCGCGGCGCGAGGCGGTACGGTGGGGCGTGAAGGTTACGGCTACACGGTCAGAGGAGGGAGCCACCGATGATTCTGCTCCGTCGCCTGCTGGGTGACGTGCTGCGTCGGCAGCGCCAGCGCCAGGGCCGTACTCTGCGCGAAGTCTCCTCGTCCGCCCGAGTTTCGCTCGGCT
The DNA here is from genome assembly GCF_053591315.1 of Streptomyces sp. NPDC003042. Taxonomy (NCBI): domain Bacteria; kingdom Bacillati; phylum Actinomycetota; class Actinomycetes; order Kitasatosporales; family Streptomycetaceae; genus Streptomyces; species Streptomyces sp. NPDC003042. The sequence continues at coordinate 20,881 of NZ_JBSFTP010000074.1, read as the reverse complement.
ATCTCTCCGAGGTGGAGCGGGGGCAGAAGGAGGCATCCTCCGAGCTGCTGTCCGCGATCTGCGACGCGTTGGACGTACGGATGTCCGAGCTGATGCGTGAGGTCAGTGACGAACTGTCGCTGGCCGAGCTCGCGCAGTCGGCCGCGGCAAGCGAACCGGTGCCGGCACCGGTGCGCCCGATGCTCAATTCCGTCTCCGTGGCCTCGGTCACGGGTGGACCGGAGCGGGTGACCATCAAGGCGCCCGTGGAAGCGGTGAACGTCGTAGCCGCTTGAGCGTGTCTTTGAGCATGTGAGTGTGGTGGGAGCCCCGGGTGGTGCGTGATGCGCCGGCCGGGGCTCCTTGCTTACCAGGTGTTCTGGGTGCGGGGGCCGGGGTGGTGCGGGAGGATGGGCCCGTGCGGGAACCGGCCCGCTGGGAGGTGGCCGTGCGGCGGTTGTCACGCATACGCATACCGATGTCGTGGATGGTCCTCGCGCTGGTGGGGGGCCTGCTGTGGTGGGGGGCCGTCCTGCGGCTCGTGCTGGCGCCGGAGGTGTCCGGGCCCGTGGAGGGTGCCGTGGCGGTGGGCGGCTGGGGGCTGGGGCTGCTGCCGGTGCACTGCACGCGTCGGGGGCCCGTACGGCGGGCTTCGCGGGGTGCGGGGGCTTCGGGGGAGGCCGTCACCAGGGCATCGACACTCCACCGTTCGGGCGAAGGATCTGGCCGGTCATGAAGGACGAGGCGTCGGAGGCCAGGTAGAGCACCGCCTGGGCGATGTCCTCCGGCTCGCCGACCCGGCGCAGCGGAGACATCCGGATCATCAGCGCCTCCGTCCGCTCCAGGACCTCGGGGCTGTGCCGGCCGGTCATGGGGGTGCGGATCCAGCCCGGGGCGACGGCGTTGACGCGGATGCCGTGCGGGCCGCTCTCGGTGGCGAGGGTCTTGGTCAGCTGCACCACGGCGGCCTTGGCGGCGCTGTAGCAGAGCAGGCCGGGCTGGGCGGCGTCCACGGCGCCGGAGGCCATGGTGACGACCGAACCGGGCCGGCCCGCGGCGATCATGGCGCGGACGGCCTCCTGGCAGGTGCGCAGGACTCCCTTGAAGTTGACGTCCAGGATCCGGTCGAGGTCCTCGTCGGTGGTCTCCAGGACGCTGCTGGTGTGCATGACCCCGGCGATGGCGGCGGTGATGTCGAGCGGGCCGGCCGCCGCGACGGCGGCCCGGAGGGCGGCGCGGTCGGTGACGTCGAGGGGGTGGGCGGTGGCGGCGCCGCCGGCCTTGGTGATCAGGGCGGCCGTCTCGGCGAGGCCCCGCTCGTCGCGGTCCGCGCAGTGCACGGCCGCGCCGGCCCGGGCGAGGAGCACGGCGGTGGCGCGGCCGATGCCGCTGGCGGCTCCGGTGATGAGCGCGGTGCGGCCGGTGAGGTCGTACGGGGTGCTGGGTGAGGGCATGCGGGGACCGTACGAGCGATCTGACGGTCCGTCAATTGTTCGGGGTGGGCCCGGATTGGCAGCGCGGGCACCAGTAGGTGGGGCGGTCGTCCTGCGGGGCCTCGCGGACGGGGGTGCCGCAGCGCAGGCAGGGGCGGTGGGTGCGGCCGTAGACGTAGAGCTCCTGGCCGCGGCGCCGGCTGCCGGTGGTGTTGCGCCGACCCTCGTTCGTGAGGTTGGCGGCCAGGAGGCGGTGGGCGGCCGCGGCGATGCGGGGCAGCAGAGATTGCGGGTCGGGGAGCGTGCCGACCGGGGTCCAGGGGGTGGCCTGGGCGAGGAAACAGAGCTCGGCCTTGTAGATGTTGCCGATGCCCGCCAGGTTGCGCTGGTCGAGCAGGGCCTCGCCGAGCGGGCGGTCGGGGGAGGCGAGGAGGTTCGCGGCGGCCCGCGCGGGGTCCCAGTCGGGGCCCAGCACGTCGGGGCCGAGATGCCCCACGGCCTTGCCCTCGTCGGCGGTGCGGATCAGTTCCAGGACGGGGAGGCGGTAGCCGACGGCGGTGGCGTCGGCCGTGGCGAGGACGGCCCGGATCTCGTGGGCCGGGCCGCCGCGCCACCGCTCGCCCGGGGCGAAGACGTACCAGGCGCCGTCCATGCGGAGGTGGCTGTGGAGGGTGAGGCCGCCTTCGAGGCGGGCGAGGAGGTGCTTGCCGCGCGCGGTGACGTCGAGGGTGGTGCGGCCGGTGAGGTCGGCGGTGGCGAAGCGCGGGACGCGCAGATCGCTGCGGGTCAGGGGCTTGCCGGCGAGAGCGGTGTGGAGGCGGGCCGCGGCCAGGTGGACGCTGTCTCCTTCGGGCATGCGGCCATTGTCGCTCCGGGGGCTCCGGGCGGACGAGTCCCCGCGGCGGGGTGCCGCCGCGGGGACCGCGCGCTGGAGGAGCGGTGAGGGCCTGGTGGGCCTGATGGGCCTGATGGGCCGTCCCGCTACTTCCAGATGAGGCCCTTGCCGTCGCTCAGCGCGTTGTAGGGGTTGCCCCAGTACTCGGCCGAGCCGACCTTCGTCTGGGCCGACGGGGCGAGGGCGACCGCGCAGCTGGTCTGCGTCTGGCCGTTGGTGAAGCCCTTCGGCAGCGAGTTGTTCGGGCACTTCTCGAACTTGCCGATGACCGACAGACCCTGGGCCTCGGTGCCGTCCCCGAGCAGGCCCTTCATGTGGCCCACCGTGGTGAACGACAGGTCCGTGGAGCCGATGTTCGTGACCGAGTAGCGGATGTAGTAGGGGATCTTCCCCTTCACCTTGTCGCCGAGCTTGAGCGGGTCCAGGTCGGCGGGGTCGCCCTGCTCGATCGCGGTGACGGTGAGCGCGATCGTGCCGCCCTTGGTGCTTCCGTAATCGAACGGTACCTGCGCGGTCTCGCCGATCTTGAAGATCTGGCCGGACTTCGCCATGCCCGCGGCCCCGGCGGGGGCCTCGCTGCCACCCGCCGAGGCGCTGGGGGTGGCCGGGGTGCTGGGCTGGCTGCTGGGCTGGGCCGGCTGCGAGGGCTGGGCGGACGGCGAGATCGCCGGCGCCGGGTTCAGCTCCTCGTTGCCGTTCTTGCAGCCCGTCAGGGCCAGGGTTCCGGCGACCGCCAGGCCGACCGCGCCCAGGGTGGTTCCGCGCATGCTGATGGTGCTCACAGTTCTGATCCCCCATGACGGTGCATCGCCTCTGCGATGCCTGTGATCATCTTGATAAAGCATGGATAAGAACATCTGCCAGCTCAGAGGCGGTCGACGACAGTTCCGTGACATGTCTAGGACAGGAGCGGAACAGTCGGGACCGGCCCGCAGCAGTCAGGAGCGCAGGCGCAGACCCCGCGGGGTGGCGTGGAAGCCCGCCTCTTCCAGGGCACGGCCCACGGGAGAGGTCAGGGACGGGGCGGCGTTGATCCGCTCCACCGTCAGGGCGGGGAGAGTCCCCGTGCGGGAAGCCGAGGCCAGGGCCGCCGTGGCCGCCGCGAGGCGGGGATCGTCGGTGTCCGCCCAGGCCAGCAGGGTTTTGCCGCCGCGCTCCAGGTACAGGACGAGTTCACCGTCGACCAGGACCACCAGGGAGCCCGCCTTGCGGCCCGGCTTGTGGGTGGCCTCGGCCGGGGGGTCCGGCCACGGCAGGGCGGCCCCGTACGCGTTCGCCGGGTCGGCGGCGGCCAGGACCACCGCGGCCAGCGGGGGCGGGGTCCGCTCGGCGGCCCGGAGCCGGTCCACCGCGCCGTCCATCGCGAACTGGGCCGCCCCCAGCCCCTCCACCACGTACCCCCGGCGGGCCTGGCCGCTGTCCTCGAAGGCGGCGAGGACGCGGTAGACCGCGCTGAAGCCGCCCGCGACGCCTTCCGCGGCCACCGCGCCCCGCGTGACCACGCCGTGGCGGTCCAGCAGCGTACGGGCCAGGGCGTGGGCGCGGTGGGTCGGGTCGGGGGCCGGCTCCGGGAGGAGCGACCAGCGGCCCGAGACCGTCGGCGGGCCCGTACGGGAGGCGGTCGCGCTGAGGGTGCCGTACCGGCCGCGCGGGACGGTACGCCGGGCCCGGTGCGCGGTGGCGCCCGCCGTGCGGCCGGAGCCGAGGAGGGAGCGCAGCGGGGCCAGGGTGTCGTTGGTCAGGCGGCCGGACCAGGCCAGGTCCCAGAGCGCCGTGGACAGGTCCACGTCCGAGGCCTCCGGCAGCCGCAGGCGCACCGCGTCCGCGACGTGCCGGAAGAACAGGGCGTAGCCGCCGGAGAGCGAGTCGAGGACCGCCTGGTGGAGCAGGGTGAGCTCCAGCGGATGCGGGGCGGGGAGCAGGAGGGGCACCGCGTCCGCCAGGTAGAGGCAGACCCAGCCGTCCTTGCCCGGCAGGGCCCCGGCGCCTGCCCAGACCACCTCACCGGTCGTGGTCAGCTCGTCCAGCAGGTTGGGCGAGTATCCGCTGACGCGGGACGGCAGGATGAGGCGCTCCAGGGCGGAGGCCGGGACCGGCGCTCCCTGGAGCTGCTCGACGGCGCGGGCCAGGCCGTCGATGCCGCGCAGGCCGCCGCCCAGGTGCTGCCACTGGGGCAGGAAGGTGGCCAGCGAGGCCGGCGGGACCGGTTCGAGTTCCTGGCGGAGCGCGGCGAGGGAGCGGCGGCGTAGTCTGCGCAGCACGCCCGCGTCACACCACTCCTGGCCGATGCCCGCCGGGTGGAACTCGCCCTGGACCACCCGGCCCGCCGCCGCGAGGCGGTGCAGAGCGCCCTCGGTCACCGCCGTGCCGAGACCCAGGCGGGACGCGACCGTGGTGGTGGTGAACGGGCCGTGGGTGCGGGCGTACCGGGCGAGCAGGTCGCCGAGGGGGTCCTTGACCGGTTCGGTGAACGCCTCCGGGACCCCGACCGGGAGCGCGGTGCCCAGTGCGTCGCGCAGCCGGCCCGCGTCCTCGATCGCCGCCCAGTGCTCGGCGCCGCCGATCCGGACGCCGATGGCACGCCGGGCCGCGGCCAGTTCGCGGGCCCAGGCCGGGTCCGCCCCCCGCTCGGCCAGCTCGGCCCCGGTCAGCGGGCCCAGCATGCGCAGCAGGTCCGCGACCGACTCGGCGTCCTTGGCCCGCCGGTCCTCGGTGAGCCACTGGAGCTCCCGCTCCAGTTCCTCCAGTACCTGCGCGTCGAGCAGTTCCCGCAGCTCCGCCTGGCCCAGCAGCTCGGCCAGCAGCCGGGAGTCCAGGGAGAGTGCCGCCGCCCTGCGCTCGGCGAGGGGAGAGTCGCCCTCGTAGAGGAACTGGGCGACGTACCCGAAGAGGAGGGAGCGGGCGAAGGGGGAGGGCTCGGGGGTGGTGACCTCGACCAGGCGGATGCGGCGTGCCTCGATGTCCCCCATCAGCTCGGTCAGGCCCGGCACGTCGAAGACGTCCTGGAGGCACTCGCGTACGGCTTCCAGAACGATCGGGAAGGAGCCGAACTCCGATGCCACCTGGAGGAGTTGGGAAGCACGCTGGCGCTGCTGCCACAAGGGGGTCCGCTTGCCCGGATTGCGGCGCGGCAGCAGCAGCGCGCGTGCAGCGCACTCGCGGAAGCGGGAGGCGAACAGGGCCGAGCCGCCCACCTGGTCGGTGACGATCCGGTTGATGTCACCGTGGTCGAAGGCGACATCGGCCGCCCCCAGCGGGGCCTGTTCGTCGTCGAACTCGAAGGACTGTGTGTGGGCGGGGTCATGGTCGAGGAGGTCCATGTTCAGCAGGTCGGCGTCCGGCAGGCGGAGCACGAGGCCGTCGTCGGCGTGCATCACTTGCGCGTCCATGCCGTACCGCTCGGCGAGGCGGGCGCCGAGGGCCAGCGCCCAAGGGGCGTGCACCTGGGCGCCGAAGGGGGAGTGGACGACGACCCGCCAGTCACCCAGCTCGTCGCGGAAGCGTTCGACGACGATGGTCCGGTCGTCCGGTACGTGGCCGCAGGCCTCGCGCTGCTCCGCGAGGTAGGACAGGACGTTCTGCGCGGCCCAGGCGTCCAGGCCGGCCGCCAGCAGGCGCAGCCGGGCGTCCTCGTCGGTCAGGCCGCCGAGTTCGCGGAGGAACGCGCCGACCGCGCGGCCCAGTTCCAAGGGGCGGCCCAGCTGGTCGCCCTTCCAGAACGGCAGCCGGCCCGGCACCCCGGGGGCGGGGGTGACCAGGACGCGGTCACGGGTGATGTCCTCGATCCGCCAGGAGGTGGTGCCCAGGGTGAAGACGTCCCCCACGCGGGACTCGTAGACCATCTCCTCGTCGAGCTCCCCGACCCGGCCGCCGCCCTTCTTGGGGTCCGCACCCGCGAGGAAGACGCCGAAGAGGCCGCGGTCCGGGATGGTGCCGCCGGAGGTGACCGCGAGGCGCTGGGCGCCCGGCCGGCCGGTGATCGTCCCCGCGACCCGGTCCCAGACCACGCGCGGTCTGAGCTCGGCGAACGCGTCCGACGGATAGCGGCCCGCCAGCATGTCCAGCACCGCCGTGAACGCCGACTCCGGCAGCGCGGCGAACGGCGCCGCCCGCCGGACCAGCGCGAGCAGGTCGTCCAGCTGCCAGGTGTCCATCGCGGTCATCGCGACCAGCTGCTGGGCGAGGACGTCGAGCGGATTGGACGGGACGCGCAGCGCCTCGATCGATCCGGTGCGCATCCGCTCGGTGACCACGGCGGCCTGTACGAGATCGCCCCGGTACTTGGGGAAGACCACACCGGTGGAGACCGCGCCCACCTGGTGCCCGGCCCGGCCGACGCGCTGGAGCCCGGAGGCCACCGACGGCGGTGACTCGACCTGGATGACGAGGTCCACCGCGCCCATGTCGATGCCCAGTTCGAGGCTGGAGGTGGCGACCACGGCGGGCAGCCGGCCCGCCTTCAGATCCTCCTCGACCAGCGCCCGCTGCTCCTTGGACACCGATCCGTGGTGCGCCCGGGCCAGCAGCGGCGGGGCGCCGTGCGCGGCGCCCGACTGGGCCATGATCTCGGCCGGGGGCGAACCCTCCGGCAGGGGCTCGCCCATGGCGCGCTCGTAGGCGATCTCGTTGAGCCGGTTGCACAGCCGCTCCGCGAGGCGGCGGGAGTTGGCGAACACGATCGTCGAACGGTGGGCCTGGACGAGGTCCGCGATCCGCTCCTCGACATGGGGCCAGATGGACGGCTTGTCGCCGCCCTCGCGCCCCTCGGTGGCGGGGGAGCCGCCCAACTCGCCCATGTCCTCGACCGGGACGACCACCGACAGGTCGAACTCCTTGTCCGACGGCGGCTGCACGATCTCCACCTTGCCGCGCGGCGCCAGATAGCGGGCCACCTCCTCCACCGGCCGGACCGTCGCCGACAGCCCGATCCGGCGGGCCGGGCGCGGCAGCAGCTCGTCGAGCCGCTCCAGGGACAGGGCCAGGTGCGCTCCCCGCTTGGTCCCCGCGACGGCGTGCACCTCGTCCAGGATCACCGTCTCGATCCCGGCGAGGGCGTCCCGCGCCGCCGAGGTCAGCATCAGGAAGAGGGACTCGGGGGTGGTGATCAGGATGTCCGGGGGCCTGACGGCCAGGGACCGGCGCTCGGCGGGCGGGGTGTCCCCGGAGCGGATTCCGACGCGGATCTCCGGCTCGGGCAGGCCGAGGCGGGCCGACTCCTGCCGGATCCCGGTCAGCGGGCTGCGCAGGTTGCGCTCGACGTCGACGGCCAGGGCCTTCAGCGGCGAGATGTACAGGACGCGGCAGCGCTTCTTCGGCTCGGCCGGCGGCGGGGTCGAGGCGAGCTGGTCGAGGGCGGCGAGGAAGGCGGCCAGGGTCTTGCCGGAGCCGGTCGGCGCCACGACGAGGACGTCGGAGCCCTCGCCGATCGCCCGCCAGGCACCCTCCTGTGCGGAAGTGGGCGTACGGAAGGCCCCCGTGAACCACGAGCGGGTCGCGGGGGAGAACGAGTCGAGCGCAGCGCCGGCCATGCCCCCATCGTGCACCCGGCCACTGACAACGGGCCGGAGCTGGGGAAACGTACGCGGGCGCCGGGCGCAGAATGGGGGCATGGGGACGGACGAGGGGCGCCGGGAGTGGGCACGGCACTGGCAGTACGCCGAACTGCCCGGGCTGGACCTGCTGCGCGCCCACTACGTTCGGCACACCTTCTCCCGCCACGCGCACGACGGGTACGTCATCGCGGCGGTCACCGGTGGCGTCGAGGAGATCGGCCTGCCGGGCGGCACCGTCCGCGCCGGGCCGGGCAGCGTGGTCCTGATCAACCCCGAGGTGCCGCACACCGCGCGCGCCGGTGTGCCGGAGGGCTGGGAGTACGCCACCCTCTACCCCTCCCGCGACCTGATCGCCGAGGTCGCCGCCGAGATCGGCACCCCGCACGGCACTCCCGGCTTCACCGAGGACATGGTCACCGACCCGCGGGGTTCGAAGATGATCACCGACGTGCACCGGGCCGCCGAGGCCGGGAACGCGCTGGCCGCCGACACGCTGCTGCGCGGCGTGGTGGCGCGGACGCTCAGCCGGCACGGCGGCCGGCTGCCTGCCCGTACGGTACGGCGCGCGGGCGCCGCCGACGCCGAACGGGCCCGGGCCGTGCTGGAGGGGCGGATGGCGGACCCGCCGTCGCTGGAGCGGCTCGCCGGCGACTTGGGGACCAGCCCCTTCGCCCTGCTGCGGGCCTTCCGCGAGCGCTACGGGATGCCGCCGCACACCTGGCTGACCGACGCCCGGGTCCGCCGCGCGCGCAGACTGCTCGAAGCGGGGATCCCGCCGGCGGAGGCGGCCGTCACCGTCGGCTTCACCGACCAGCCGCACCTGAACCGGCACTTCACCCGGATCGTGGGGGTGCCGCCGGGCGCGTACCGGCGGGAGCGGCGGCCGGCGTAGGGCCCCGCCCCGCCAGGCGCCCGGCGTCGGCGCGTGCAAGAACGTACAAGACCGTCCGCTGCGACCTGCGTACTTTCAAGGCGTGGGAGAACATCAGATGGTCATACGGGAAGCCCCCGAGGGGGCCTCCACCGAGCGGCCGCGCACCGCTGTCGTACGGGACGCGCTCGGGGTCGGCGTGGCCGTCGGGCTGTCCGGGTTCGCGTTCGGGGTGACGGCCGCCGGGGCCGGGGTCAGTGTGCTCCAGGCCTGTGTGCTGAGCCTGCTCGTCTTCACGGGGGCCTCGCAGTTCGCGCTGGTCGGAGCGCTGGCGGCGGGCGGGAACCCCTTCACCGCCGCCGCCGGGGCCTTCTTCCTCGGGACGCGCAACGCCTTCTACGGGCTGCGGCTGTCGCAGCTCCTCGCGCTGCCCCGCGCCGTGCGGCCGTTCGCCGCGCACTGGGTGATCGACGAGACCACCGCCGTGGCGCTGGCGCAGCCCGACCGGAAGTCGGCTCGGCTCGGGTTCACCGTCACCGGGCTCAGCCTGTACGTGCTGTGGAACCTCACCACCCTGCTGGGGGCGCTGGGCGCCGAGGCCATCGGGGACACCTCCGTGTGGGGGCTGGACGCCGCCGGCCCCGCCGTGTTCCTCGCCCTGCTCGCGCCGATGATCAAGAGCGCCACCGAGCGGGCCGTCGCCGGGATCGCGCTCGTTCTCGGACTGGGCTTCCTGCCCGTCCTGCCCTCCGGGGTGCCCGTGCTGATCGCGGCGCTGGCCGCGCCCGCCGTGCTGTGGATGAAGGGACGCCGGTCGTGAACGTCTGGATCGCCATCGGACTGACCGTCGTCGGCTGCTACGCCGTCAAGCTCGCCGGGCTGCTCGTGCCCGCCGGAGCCCTGGAGCGGCCCCTGGTCCGCAGGCTCGCCGCCCTGCTGCCGGTCGCCCTGCTCGCCGCGCTCACCGCCCAGCAGACCTTCAGCACCGGCCACGAGCTGGTGCTCGACGCCCGCGCCGCCGGGCTCGCCGCGGCCGGAGCCGCCCTGCTGCTGCGGGCGCCGTTCCTCGTCGTGGTCGGGGCGGCGGTCGTGGTCACCGCGGGAGTGAGGGCCCTGGCAGGCTGAGCCCGGCGGGTCCGGCGGGTCCGGCGGGTCCGGCCCCGGTCACGGGGCGCCCGTACGCCCGTAGGGTCAACAGCGCCTCCAGGGTGGCGATCGGCCTGCGCTCCAGCGAGCTGCCCGGCGCCCAGGCCCGGCGGCGCACCGGCCAGCCGCCGTCCGGCCGCTGCTCCGCCGCGAGGAAGTCCAGCGAGCGGCTCATCTCCTCGTCCGTGAACCAGCCCCGGGCCAGCGACTCCGGCCGCCGCGCGTAGTCGTACGGGAACAGTTGCTCGCCGGGGGCGTAGCCGGGTGAGGGCGGATACTCCTCGCGCCGCCCCGGGTCGAGCACCACGAGCCGCTGCTCGCGCACCAGCCGGCCCAGCCGGTCGGCCGCCGCCGCCGCGCGGGCCCGGTCGGGGACGCCGTCGAGGAAGCCCACCGCGCTCTGGATCTCGTACGGGTGCGAGCGGCGCAGCGTCTCGACCCGCTCCCAGCAGAAGTCCGTGGCCCGGAACAGCCACGCGTGCCAGATCCGGTTGCGGTGCAGCATCCCCACGACCGGGCCCGTGGTCAGCAGCTCGCCCGGCGGATCGTCGCGTACGGGGTGGTAGGGGGCGCCCGGACAGGGCTGCGGGGCCGCCAGGACCAGCGGGAGCGCGCCGTCCGGGGTCGAGATCCGGCTCAGGTGGCCGCAGAGCTTCTCGACGCGCTGCCCGGCGCAGCGGCCGAGGCTGTCGAGGATCCGCAGGGCGTGCGCGGTGTGCAGGGGCTGGCTCAGCGGACCGCGCACATCCGGATCGAGCGCGTGCCCGTAGCCGCCGTCGGAGCCGAGGTACGCGCCGAGTGCGGCGTCCACCGGGTCGGCGTCCCCGCCGAGGAAGTGGAACGCGAACCGCCGCTGCTCCAGCACCCGGGCCGTGAGCCAGATGAACTGTTCGGCGCGGGCCAGCGGGACCGGCGGGCCGGGCGGGGCCGACGGGGTCGGCGGGGTGGCGGCGGCCGCGGTTGCCGGTGGGGGAGCTTCGTCTCCAGGCATGCGAGAAACCGTAGGGCGCGGTGGTGCGGCCAGGGGGGACGAACCGGGCCGGTGCACTCTCCGGGGCGGGATACTGGAGGCATGCGGTTGACGATTTTCTGGGAGCGGATGGCGGAGCACTTCGGTGCGGGCTACGCCGACTCCTTCGCGCGGGACCACGTCATGACGGAGCTGGGCGGGCGGACCGTGCAGCAGGCACTGGAGGCCGGCTGGGAGGCCAAGGACGTATGGCGCGCGGTCTGTTCCGCGATGGACGTGCCCGCCTCGCAGCGCTGACGGCAGGGAGCTGTTTCGTGGTTCGGGCGGACGGTGGGACAGACTTGGCCGCGTGGCAGCCACAGATGAGACGACCGACCCGCCCGCACCCGCACCCCCGGCGGCAACGGAACCGGCCGGCCCCGGGGGTCCGCCCGGGGGTCCGCCGGGCGGCGGCGCCCCGGTGGCGGTGGGGTCGGGGGCCGATGAGCAGATGCCGCGCTGGCTGCCGCGCGCGGTGGTCCTCGTACTGGCCCTGGTCGCCTGCTTCCAGCTCGGCAGCTGGGCCTTCCACCAGCTGACCGGGCTGCTGGTCAACATCCTGATCGCGTTCTTCCTCGCGCTCGCGATCGAACCCGCCGTGGCCAGGATGGCGGCCCACGGCATGCGTCGCGGGCTCGCCACCTTCCTGATGTTCATCGGCGTCTTCGCCGCGGTCGTCGGCTTCTTCGTCCTGCTCGGCTCGATCCTCGCCGGACAGATCATCGAGATGGTCGAGGGCTTCCCGCGCTACCTCGACTCGGTGATCGACTCGATCAACAGCACCTTCCGCACCGAGCTGTCCCGGCTGGAGATCCAGGACAGCCTGCTGCGCTCCGACTGGCTGCGCAAGTACGTGCAGAACAGCGCGGCCGGGGTGCTCGACGTGTCCGCCACCGTGCTCGGCGGGCTCTTCAAGCTGCTGACGATCGGGCTGTTCTCCTTCTACTTCGCCGCCGACGGACCGCGGCTGCGGCGCGCGCTGTGCTCCGTACTGCCGCCCGCCAAGCAGTCGGAGGTGCTGCGCGCCTGGGAGATCGCCGTGGTCAAGACCGGCGGCTACCTGTACTCGCGCGGGCTGATGGCGCTGATCTCCGGCATCTCGCACTACATCTTGTTCGTGATCCTGGACGTGCCGTACGCGCCCGCGCTCGCGGTGTGGGTGGGGCTGGTCTCCCAGTTCATCCCCACCATCGGCACCTACCTGGCGGGCGCGCTGCCCATCCTGATCGCCTTCGCGGTCAATCCCTGGTACGCGCTGTACGTGCTCGGATTCGTCGTGGTCTACCAGCAGTTCGAGAACTACGTCCTCCAGCCGAAGCTGACCTCGAAGACGGTGGACATCCATCCGGCGGTGGCCTTCGGCTCGGTCATCGCCGGCACTGCCCTGCTCGGCGCGGTCGGGGCGCTCATCGCGATCCCGGCCGTCGCCACCCTGCAGGCCTTCCTCGGCGCGTACGTGAAGCGCTACGAGCTGACGCACGCGGCGGCCGGAGGCCCTACTTCTCCTCGGCGGCGCCGAATGCGGCTGCCATGGCTTCCACGGCTTCGGTGACGGTCGCCTCGGCGGCGGCCTTGTCCACGCCGAGGCCGCTGAGCAGGCCTTCGCCGTTCTCCTGCTCCAGGAGCGCGAGCAGGATGTGCTCGGTGCCCACGTAGTTGTGTCCGAGGCGCAGCGCCTCGCGGAAGGTGAGTTCCAGGGCCTTCTTCGCGGACGCGTCGAAGGGGATGAGGTCGGGGACGTCCGCCCGGGGCGCGGGCAGTACGGCGGCCACGGCGGCCCGTACGTCCTCGGCCGCGATGCTCTGGGCGCGCAGGGCGAGGGCCGCGAAGCCCTCGGGCTCGGCCAGCAGGCCCAGGACGAGGTGCTCGGTGCGGATCTCGGTGCCGCCGGCGGCGCGGGCCTCGTTCTGCGCGGTCATGACGACGTTGCGGGCGCGGTCGGTGAAGCGGCCGAAGCCCTGGCTGGGGTCGAGGGCGGAGTCGCCCTCCCGGTCGGCCTTGGGGACGAAGCGCTTCTGGGCGGCCTGGCGGGTGACGCCCATGCTGCGGCCGATGTCGGTCCAGGAGGCGCCGGAGCGGCGGGCCTGGTCGACGAAGTGGCCGATGAGGTGGTCGGCCACGTCACCGAGGTGCTCGGCCGCGACGACGGCGCCGCTGAGCTGCTCCAGGGTGTCGGGGTGGACCTTCTTGATGGCCTCGATGAGGTCGTCGAGGCGTACCGGGTTGGTCATGCGAACTGGTTCCACGGGAGGGTTCGTCATGAGTGCAACCCTAGGTTGACGCTCGACGGAGTGTCAACCTCGGGTTGTCAGCCGTGTTGCCGCGGCGCCGGTCCATGGGTGGAGGGGGTGGGGAAGGTCCCCTCCACCCGTCGGCTCACCGGTGTCGTCAGGCGGTGGGTGCGTTCTGACCGGTCAGCAGGCCGAGCAGCTGGTCCATCTCGTTGCGCCAGGTGCGGTGCACGTTCATGCGCGTCGGCTTCTCCTGTCCCGGGAGCTGCATGCGGAACGAGCTCCAGATGGCGTTGCGCTTGACCTCGGTGATGGTTCCGACGGCCTCGGCGGGCGGTATCGCGAAGACGATCTCCTGGGGCCGGTTGCTCATCCGGCTCGCCTTGTGGAGCACCACGGCCTGCTCCGTCACGGTGACGAAGTAGTAGGTGAGGAACGCCTGTCCGATGAGGCCGAACATGCTCATCAGCCACACGCTCGGGCCGGCGATGGCCTGGATCGTGACGATGGGCCGGTCGGTGGGGTTCGCCTGGGTGAGGGCGTCTGCCACCTGCTGCTGGATCGTGGCCTTCTTGATGGCCATGGGTCCTCCTGAGCGGAATTTCACGGTCCCCGTCATCGGGGGCACCGCAGGGTACCGGCCACTGAGGAGCGATTACCGGCCAGGCTCGTACTGCGGCCCATCCGCCCCGCTATGGCCATCGGTGCCCGCCTCGCGGGGTGTTGGGCGGGTTGGGGGCCGAGGCTCTCGGGGCGTGCGGATCCGGCCATTCCGTAACTGGTGGGGCACTCTTGTGGGTTGGGCCCGGTGAACTAACAATGCGCATGACAAACCGCAAGGATCTTCGGTCGCATTGTCACCAGAGGGGAACCCCCACATGAAGAAGCCTCTCGCCGGCGTCCTGCTCTCGTTACTCCTGACAGGAGTTGCGGCAGCGCCGGCCACCGCCGCGGCCTCACCGGCCACGGACACCGACACGGCCGCGCAGGCCGTCGCCGTCACGTACGCGGGCACGGTCGCGCTCAGCAACTGTTCCGGCTCCGTCGTCCGTACGCCCGGCTCCCAGCCGAACGACCCCGCGCTCGTCCTCTCCAACGGCCACTGCCTGGAAACCGGCTTCCCGGCCGCCGGCGAGGTCATCGTCAACCGGTCGTCGAGCCGTACGTTCTCGCTGCTCAACGCGGCCGGCTCCAGGGTCGCGACACTGCGCGCGAGCAAGATCGCGTACGGGACGATGACGGACACGGACGTCTCGCTCTACCAGCTGACCAAGACGTACGCCCAGATCCAGAGCCAGTACGGCATCAGCGCGCTCACCCTCAACGACGCCCGCCCGGTGCAGGGTTCGGCGATCAAGGTGGTGTCCGGGTACTGGAAGCGGACCTACAGCTGCAATGTCGACGGGTTCGCGTACCGCCTCAAGGAGGGGGCCTGGACCTGGAAGGACTCGGTCCGCTACACCTCGTCCTGCGACACCATCGGCGGCACCTCCGGCTCACCCGTGATCGACACGACGACCGGCAAGGTCGTCGCCGTCAACAACACGGGCAACGAGGACGGCCAGCGCTGCACGGACAACAACCCGTGCGAGGTCGACGAGAGCGGCAACGTGACCGTCCGCCAGGGCATCAACTACGCCCAGCAGACGTACACCCTCGTCCCCTGCATCGGCCCCGGGAACCAGATCGACCTGAACCGCGCCGGCTGCGTCCTGCCGAAGCCGTAACGCCCACGGGCCGCCGCGGACGGGGTGAGTCCTCGGCCGCGGTGCCCGCGACTTCTCGTGCTGCCGGGCCGGGACGGAGCCGGCACGGTGCCGTAGGAGGTGGCGATGACTCCCGCGCTCCGTACGACGGTGACCGGGAAGCCCCGGTCGATCGGCTCTTGGGGAGTGGCCCTGACGAAGGTGGCGGAGTCGTCTCCCGCCCTCACCTGCCGTCCTGCCTTCACGGTGAACCACCGGTCCTCGTAGGACGGTGTCGAGAGGGCCGCGAAGCCCTCGCAGTCGGCGACGGCCTGCTTGAGCTCGGCCATCTCCGCCTCGGCCTCGGGCAGGGTGTGGCTGGCGAGGGTCACCCGCCCGAGCGACGTGCGATCGCCCCGCTGCGGCTGCTTGCTTTCGATCCGCACCCTCGCCTCCGCCGTCGCCGTCGGCCGGCGGGTGGGATTCGGCCGCGTCATCGATGAACGGCCGGCAGGCCGGAGCGTGGCTCGTGGCAGTGACGTCACCACCGCTCCGGTCCCTGGCCTGCGGCGCGGCGACGTAGCCGCTCATCTCCTTGCCGCGGGGCAGCGCGCTCAGCAGTTCCGCTTCGGTCAGGGGAGCCGGGCGGATCGTGACGGGGACGGGCAGGGGGGCGGCGTCGCCGGCGACCGTCGCGGTCGCCGTGGAGGCCGTCAGGACGACGGTGATCAGCACGCGTCGTGGAGAGGTGGCGCACAGGACCTCCATCGATGGATCGGCCGACATGATCGCACCCTCCCGGGCCGCGGGCGCGACCCGCGCGTCGCCGTCGTGGCCGCTACGGCAGGCCGACCGCCACCGCCGCGGGTGGGCGGGCGTGGCTCGCTTGACAGGGAAATCGAACATCCATTCTGATGAGTTATCCACAGCCCGACCGGGTGTGGGAGCGCATTGTCAGTGGCAGGCGTTAGCGTCAATGGCGTGAAGCGATCGACTCAAGCAAATCGGGTGGAACCCATGGCAGGCACCGACCGCGAGAAGGCTCTCGACGCCGCGCTCGCACAGATTGAACGGCAATTCGGCAAGGGTGCGGTGATGCGCCTCGGCGACAAGCCGAACGAGCCCATCGACGTCATTCCCACCGGGTCGACCGCGCTGGACATCGCGCTCGGTGTCGGCGGGCTGCCCCGCGGCCGCGTGGTCGAGGTGTACGGGCCGGAGTCCTCCGGTAAGACCACCCTGACCCTGCACGCCGTGGCCAACGCGCAGAAGGCCGGCGGCACCGTCGCCTTCGTGGACGCCGAGCACGCCCTCGACCCCGAGTACGCCAAGGCCCTCGGCGTCGACACCGACAACCTCATCCTGTCCCAGCCGGACACCGGCGAGCAGGCGCTCGAGATCGTGGACATGCTGGTCCGCTCCGGCGCGCTCGACCTGATCGTCATCGACTCCGTGGCGGCGCTCGTGCCGCGCGCGGAGATCGAGGGTGAGATGGGCGACTCGCACGTGGGTCTCCAGGCCCGTCTGATGAGCCAGGCGCTGCGGAAGATCACGGGTGCGCTGAGCCAGTCCAAGACCACCGCGATCTTCATCAACCAGCTCCGCGAGAAGATCGGTGTGATGTTCGGCTCGCCGGAGACCACCACCGGTGGCCGCGCGCTGAAGTTCTACGCCTCCGTGCGCCTGGACATCCGCCGTATCGAGACCCTCAAGGACGGCACGGACGCGGTCGGCAACCGCACCCGCGTCAAGGTCGTCAAGAACAAGGTCGCGCCGCCCTTCAAGCAGGCCGAGTTCGACATCCTCTACGGTCACGGCATCAGCCGCGAGGGCGGCCTGATCGACATGGGCGTCGAGCACGGCTTCGTGCGCAAGGCCGGCGCCTGGTACACGTACGAGGGCGACCAGCTCGGCCAGGGCAAGGAGAACGCGCGAAAGTTCCTCTGCGACAACCCGGCGCTCTCCGACGAGATCGAGCGGAAGATCAAGGAGAAGCTGGGCGTGGGTGTCCGCAAGGTCGCCGCCACCGCCGAGGCCGGTGCCGACGCGGCGGGTACGCCCGCCGACGCGGCAGCCGCGGCCGTGCCCGCCCCGGCGTCGAAGGCCAAGACGACGGCCAAGGCCGCCGTGGCCAAGAGCTGACCCGTGCGGGAGCAGGAAAGGGGCGGCGGAGAGAAGCGAGGCGGCCGTGAGGGCCGTCAGGAGCTGCCGCCCCAGAGCCCCGAGGAGCAGGCGCGGGCGATCTGCCTGCGGCTGCTCACCGGGATGCCGCGCACCCGGCGGCAGCTCGCCGACGCCCTGGCCAAGCGGGGCATCCCCGACGAGGTGTCGCAGGAGGTCCTCTCCCGGTACGAGGAGGTGGGCCTGATCGACGACGCCGCCTTCGCCGGGGCCTGGGTCGAGTCCCGGCACCGCGGCCGGGGCCTGGCCCGCCGGGCGCTCGCGCAGGAGCTGCGGACCAAGGGTGTGCACACCACCCTCGTGCAGGAGGCGCTGGAACAGCTGGACTCCGAGCAGGAGGAGCAGACCGCCCGGGAGCTCGTGGAGCGCAAGCTCCGCGCGACCCGGGGCCTGGAGCGCGACAAGCGGATCCGGCGCCTCGCGGGGATGCTGGCACGCAAGGGATACCCGGAGGGCATGGCCCTGCGGGTGGTCCGTCGCGCGCTGGAGGCGGAGGGCGAGGACGCCGACGACCTGGGGTATCCCAGGAGCTGACCCCGTCCGGAGGTGCGGGAGCAACTGGCCGCAGCCGTACGGGCGTTCCCGGGCGTGGCGGTGCCGTCCGCGGCGAACGCCGACGCGGCGCCGGCGGAGCGGCAGGCGGCCGGGGCGGAGCTCAACCTGCTGGCGATGGGCCTGGTGCCGGCCTTCACCGCCGTCGCGGTGGTCGACACCCTGGCGAGGTCGACCGCCGAACGGCTCCGGAGAGTTCGCAACGCTGAGGCTGGCGGGGGCGCAGCGCGGGCAGGTGCTCCGGGTGGTCCGCACGGAGACGTTGGTGGTGGTGCCGATGGGGACGGTGCTGGGGTCCGGGATCGCGCTGGCCGTCCTGACCGCGTTCAGCGCGGGCATGCAACCGGAACGGCCGCGCCGGTGGTGCTGCCGCTGGTGTACGCGGTGGTGGTCGGCGTGGCCCGAAGCCCGTGAGGCGCCACCGGCGCCTCACGGTCCGAGGGGGCGTCACAAGGGAGCGGCAACCGGCAGGCCGGCCCTTTTCCAGGACTGGAAGCCGCCCGTCACGTCCGTCGCGCGGTGCAGGCCCAGGATGTGGAGGGAGGCCGCGGCGAGGGTGGAGGCGTAGCCCTCGTCGCAGATCACCACCACCTGGAGGTCGTGGTCCGTGGCCTGGGGGATGCGGTGGGAGCCGTGCGGGTCGAGGCGCCACTCCAGCTCGTTGCGCTCGATGACCACGGCCCCCGGGATCAGTCCGTCCCGCTCCCGCAGCGCCTGGTAGCGGATGTCGACCAGCAGGGCGCCCGCCCGCGCCGCCTCGTACGCGGCCTGCGGCCCGATCCGGGTGTAGCTCCGGCGTACCCGCTCCAGGAGTTCGTCGATGCCGATCACTGCCAGTCCGCCGGGCGCTCGACCTGCTCCAGCGTCAGGACCGGACCCGTGCGGCCGTACCGGCGGATCAGCGGCAGCGGGGGGTAGTACGCGTGCACGGAGACAGCGTGTTCGGTCCGGGATTCGTTGAGTACCTCGTGCACGTGGTGCTGCCCGAAGCCCCGGCCCGTGCCCGGCGCCAGGCTGCGGCTGCGGTCGACCCCGGAGGCCAGTTCGAGGCTTTGCCAGCCCTCCGCGGGGAGGCGTACGGCCAGGGAGTGCTCGGTGAGCCTGCCCCGCGCGGTGGCGAACGCGCCCCGCGACTCGGCGTGGTCGTGCCAGCCGGTGCCGGTGCCGGGCGGCCAGCCGATCAGCCAGGCCTCACTGCCGCCGGGGCCGTCCAGCCGGATCCACGTACGGCCTTCCGGGTCGAGCGGCAGCGAGTCCACGATCTCGGGGTCGGCCGCGGTGCGCAGTGCGAAGGAGAGGAGTTGCGCCACCGTGGGGGCGATGCGGCCAGGGGTGTGCGCGAGGGCGTGCGCAGGGGTGTGCGTACGGGCAGACATGGGGTGACCGTCCTGGGAGTTCGCGAAGGTGCGCGCGGGCCCGGAAGGGCGCGGGGCGCGCGGAGGAAGGGCGAATCAGCAGGAAGGGCGACACACGCAGCCCGCGTAGCGGAGCAGGTCCATGTGGACCCTCCGCCACAGGCGTACGTCGTTGCCGGTCATGTCGGCGAGTGAACCACGCGTACCCGTGGCGGTCAATCGATCACCGCTGTAGGGGTGGTGGTGGTGGGCGCGTCGGTCGCGGCGGGCGCGCCCGCACGGACGGCGTCCGCCGCCTCGTACAGCTCCGCCGGGCGGACTCCCGCGAAGGTGGCCGCCAGGTGCCCGTCGGGCCGTACGAGGAGCACGGTGTGCGCCGGAGCCCCCGGGTAGCCGTCCGCGACGAGGAGTTCGGCACGTACCGGCAGCGCGCTCACGGCCGCCGCGAGCCGGGGCATCAGCCCGGCGCCGAGCCAGTGCCGCCGGTCCCAGACCCCGGTGCCCGGGGCGACCAGGAGCACCAGTAGCCGACCCCGGCCCAGCAGGTCGCGCAGCGGTACGGTCGCGCCGTCGGGCGCGGTCACCGGTACGTTCGCCACCGGCCCGCCCGGTTCCGTGGCCGTCGGGACCTCGCGTACGGCCACCGGCGGGGCGTACACCGGCTCCGCGCCCAGCGGGCCGCGCCCCAGGTGGCCGTCGGTGAGCAGAGCCTCGGCGGAACGGGCCGCTCCGGGCAGCAGGGTGCGCAGCCCGCCTCCACCGCGCAGGGCGGGCATGGCCTGGTCGGCGGCGCGCAGCCGCGCGGCGACCGCTGTGCGCCGCTCGCCCTCGTAACTGTCGAGCAGGGCCTCGGAGGCACCCTGGGTCCAGGCCAGGGCCAGCTTCCATGCCAGGTTCTCGGCGTCGCGCAGCCCCTCCTCGACGCCCTGGGTGCCGAGGGCGCCCAGCAGGTGCGCCGCGTCCCCGGCCAGGAAGACCCGGCCGTCGCGCCAGCGCCGGGCGAGCCGGTGGTGCAGGGTGTGCACCCCGGTGTCGAGGAGCTCGTACGGGGGAGTCGTGCCGCCGCACCACCCCGCCAGGGTGTCCCGGATGAGGGTGACGAGCGCGTCGGGGGTCACCAGGTCACCGCGCGCGGGCAGCAGCCAGTCGAGCCGCCAGATCCCGTCGGGCAGGGGCCGGGCGGTGACCTCCTCGGGTCCCGAGGGCACGTTGCGGTGCAGCAACGCCTCGCCGGGCCAGGGAAGTTCGGCGCGCAGGGCGGCCACGGCGTGCCGTTCGACGGCGGTCCGGCCGGGGAAGCGGATGCCGAGCAGCTTGCGCACGGTGGAGCGGGCTCCGTCGCAGCCGACGAGGTGGCTTCCGCGCCACCAGGTGGTTTCGGCGCCCCGGGTGTGCGCGGTGATCCCGCGGGCGTCCTGCTCCAGGGAGTCCAGCCTGCTGTCGGTGACCAGCTGGATCAGCGGATGCGCGGCGGCGGCCTCGCGCAGTCCGCGCGTGAGGGCGTGCTGCGGCAGATGCACCGGGGCGGGGTGGTCCTCGAAGGTGACGCGCAGCGAGTCCTGGCGGCGCCTCATGGTGCGCCAGGCGGCGAACTGGGCGGCCTCGTAGCGCAGGGTCGTACAGCCCAGCCGATGCACCATGGCCGCAGTGTCGGCGTGCAGGACGACGGAGCGGGCGGGCCGGGGCTCCTCCTTGCCGGGCCCTTCGTCGAGGACGACGCAGGGCACGCCGTGGCCGGCCAGGGCGAGGGACAGGGACAGTCCGACGGGGCCCGCGCCGACGACGATCACCGGGTCCATGGCGCGGCTCCCGATGTCCGGTATGTGATCACAGAACGTATGCAACCGACTGAAGGTGCTCGCGTCAAGTGACACCCGTCGGTACAACGTCATGTGGTGCGGCGGAAGTCGACGTCCTGTTCATGCCGATCATCTTCACGCTGCTGTTCGTGTTCGTCTTCGGCGGCGCCGTCTCCGGCAAGGGCAACCAGGG
>NZ_JBSFTP010000073.1:0-38593 GCF_053591315.1 Streptomyces sp. NPDC003042 | reverse complement strand
CCGCCACACTGTGTGGCGGGGCCCCTCGGCTTGTTCTGTGCTGTCGTGCTGTCGTCCGCGAACTACGCGGACTTGCGGCTGTCCCGCGGATGCACGGCAATGTTCATGGCGCCGGAACGCAGGACCGCCAGCCTTTCGGCCAGCACTTCCTCCAGCTCCTCGCGGGTGCGTCGCTCCATGAGCATGTCCCAGTGCGTTCGCGCAGGCTTGCCCTTCTTCTCTTCGGGCCCATCCCCGTCTACCAGGAGTGCCATGGCGCCGCACGCCTTGCACTCCCACTCCGGCGGAATTTCTGCCTCAACCGAGAACGGCATCTCAAATCGATGTCCGTTCTGGCATGCGTACTCCACCGCCTGGCGCGGGGCCAGATCGATGCCGCGGTCCGTCTCGTAGCTGGTAACCACGAGCCGCGTACCGCGGAGAGCTCGCTCACTCATGAATCGTGCCTCCCGGGCTTGTCGCCCACAGGACAGGTGTCGCTGTCGTCGTCATCCGGTCAACGTCCGGTCGGCGGTATAGATTCCCGCTCCGGGTCATGCGTCGCCCGTCGTGCCGCCCCTTGTTGTACCCACCAGTGCCCGTTTTGTCACATCTGGCAGCAGATGTCACCCAACGTCTACGCATATCAAGCGCGCAGTAACGGTCCGCCTGGCAGGCCAAAGGCGTACACTACCGGCCCTTCGCTTCAACGTCGAAATCCGTTCGGAATTCGTTCGTGAGTCCAGGTTCGATCCACCCTCAGATGCGCTCGGGAACAGGATTCCCCGCCGCCTCCACCGCGCGCCGCACCGGCACCCTCGCGAGCAGCACGAAACCCAGTGCGAAGAAGACCACCAACGAGATGATCGCGTCCCGGTAACTGCCCGTGACCTGGTACGTCAGCCCGAACACCAGCGGCCCCACCCAGCTCAGCCCCCGGTCGCTCATCTCGTACGCCGAGAAGTACTCGGCCTCCTTGCCCGCCGGCACCAGGTGCGAGAACAGCGAGCGCGACAGCGCCTGACTGCCTCCCAGCACCAGCCCGATCATCGCCGCGAGCGCGAAGAACCACATCGGCGTCCGGGCCGGCAGGAAGTATCCGGCCGCCAGCGTCACCGTCCAGGCGGCCAGCGAGCCCAGAATCGTCCGCTTGGCGCCGAAGATCCGGGCGAGCCGCCCCATCCCCAGCGCGCCGGCGATCGCCAGCACCTGCACCAGCAGCACCGCCACGATCAGCGTGGACTGCTCCAGCTCCAACTCCTCCGACCCGTAGATCGAGGCCTGGGAGATCACCGTCTGCACGCCGTCGTTGTAGATCAGGTACGCCAGCAGGAACGACAGGGTCAGCGGATGGCGCCGCATGTCCTTCAACGTCGCCTTCAGCTGCTTCCAGCCGCTGATCGCCGGGGCCGCGTCCCCGTCCCGCGCCACCGCGCGGTCCCGCAGCCGGCTCAGCGGGATCAGCGCGAAGGCCCCCCACCACAGCCCCGCCGAGGCCAGGCAGATCCGTACCGCCGCGCTCTCGGACAGGCCGAACGACTCGTGACCCTGGTAGAGCACCAGGTTCAGTACGAGCATCAAGGCGCCCGAGGTGTAGCCGAAGGCCCAGCCCCGCGAGGAGACCGTGTCCCGCTCGTCCGGCGCCGCGATCTGCGGCAGGTAGGCGTTGTACAGGACCATCGAGACCGATAGCGCGGCATTCGCCACGACCAGCAGCAGCCCGCCCAGCAGATAGCGCTCACCGCCCAGGAAGAACATCCCGGTCGTGGCCGCCGCACCCGTGTACGCCGCCGCCGCGAGCAGCGGCTTCTTACGGCCGGTCCGGTCCGCGATCGCGCCCACCACCGGCATCAGCAGCACGGCCAGGATCACCGAGGCCGAGACCGAGTACGCGAAGAAGGAGCCGGCCCGCACCGGGATGCCCAGCGGGTGCACGAAGCCCTCGGAGTCCGCGGCGGCCTTGGCCACCGAGGTCAGATAGGGCCCCAGGAACACGGTGAGCACGCTCGCCGAGTACACCGAGACCGCGAAATCGTAGAAGTACCAGCCCCGCTGTTCCCGCTTGCGGGCGACGGCCGCGGCTCTGCCGTCCTGCGCACCGTCCTCGGCCTCGTCCGTGGTCTGCGCACTCATGAGTGCCCCCTCGCTGGTCCCCGTATGGCCCGGCCCGCAGGCGCCCGCACGGAGGCCTGCGGGCTCGTCAGGCCCAGGCCCCGCGCCGGTCCAGCACCGTGCGCAAGATGTCGATCCGGTCGGTCATGATGCCATCGACTCCCAGGTCGAGAAGAGCCTCCATGCGTTCCGGTTCGTTCACGGTCCACACGTGCACCTGCAGGCCCCGTTCGTGCGCGGTCCGCACGAAGCGCCGGTCGACCACCCGGATGCCCGCCTGGGTCTCCGGAACCTGCGCCGCCACCGCGCCCACGCGCAGGGCCGCCGGGATCGCGTACGAGCGCAGTCGCAGGCCCAGCACGCCGCGCACCCCGTACGAGGTCGCCAGCCGCGGTCCGGCGATCTTCTGGGCCCGGGCCACCCGGCTCTCGGAGAACGAACCCACGCACACCCGGTCCCAGACCCCGGCCCGCGCGATGAGGTTGACCAGGGGGTGCAGCGCCGACTCGGCCTTGATGTCGATGTTCCAGCGGGCGTCCGGGAACTCCTCCAGCAGCTCCTCGAACAGCGGCAGCGGCTCGCTCCCCGCCACCCGCGCCTCGCGCACCCGCTGCCAGGGCAGCTCCGCGATCCGGCCCCGCCCGTCGGAGACGCGGTCCAGCGTCGCGTCGTGGAAGGCGACCAGCTTGCCGTCGGCCGTCGCGTGCACGTCGGTCTCGAAATAGCGGTACCCGGCGGCCGCGGCCCGGCGGAAGGCGGCGGCCGTGTTCTCCAGCCCGTCCGCGGCGCCGCCCCGATGGGCGAAGGGAATCGGGGCGGGGTGGTCCAGATACGGATGCCGAAGGCGTACGTGTGTCACCGCGGCAGTATGCCTGGCGCGGCCACACGGACGGGACGGTGAACGTCCCCACCGTCCCCACCGTCCCCACAGCCACCACGGCACCCGGCGCCCTCTGGTCCGAACCGACCACCACATGACAGTCTGGACCCGAGAAACCAATCCAATACCGGCCCCGGGACCTGCCCCCTGAGGCCAATTCGACGAAGGTGGACCGGACTCCATGGCCCAGTGGACCTCAGCGGTCGGTGCCGCGCAGCTCGCCCGCCTCATCGGCTCCCAGCGGGAGCGCCCCGGCACGCCCGGCGCCCGCAAGCTGCCCGCGTACCGCACTCTCGCCGACGGCATCCGGCTCCTCGTCCTCGAAGGCCGCGTCCCCGTCGCCGCCCGGCTCCCCGCCGAGCGGGAACTCGCCGTCGCCCTCGCCCTCAGCCGCACCACCGTCGCCGCCGCCTACGAGGCCCTGCGCGGCGAGGGCTTCCTGGAATCCCGCCGGGGCGCGGGCAGCTGGACTTCCGTACCGGCCGGGAACCCGCTCCCGGCCCGCGGCCTGGAACCGCTGCCGCCCGAGTCCCTCGGCTCCATGATCGACCTCGGCTGCGCCGCCCTCCCGGCCCCCGAACCCTGGCTCACCAAGGCCGTTCAGGGCGCCCTGGAGGAACTCCCGCCGTACGCCCACACCCACGGCGACTACCCGGCCGGACTGCCCGCACTGCGCCGGATGCTCGCCGACCGCTACAGCGAGCGCGGCATCCCGACCATGCCCGAGCAGATCATGGTCACCACCGGAGCCATGGGTGCCATCGATGCCATCTGCAGCCTCTTCGCGGGCCGGGGCGAGCGGATCGCCGTCGAATCCCCCTCCTACGCCAACATCCTCCAGCTCATGCGCGCCGCGGGCGTCCGCCTCGTCCCCGTGGCCATGGCGGACGGCCTGACCGGCTGGGACATGTCCGTCTGGCGGCAGGTACTGCGCGACGCGGCCCCCCGCCTCGCCTACGTCGTCGCCGACTTCCACAACCCCACCGGCGCCCTGGCCTCCGAGGACCAGCGCCGCGCGATGGTGGAGGCGGCCCGTTCGGCCGGCACCGTCCTGGTCGTCGACGAAACCATGGCCGAACTCCAGCTGGACCCGCAGCTGACCATGCCCCGCGCCGTCTGCTCCTTCGACCCCTCGGGCTCGACCGTGATCACCGTCGGCTCCGCCAGCAAGGCCTTCTGGGCGGGCATGCGGATCGGCTGGGTCCGCGCGGCCCCCGACGTCATCCGCAGCCTGGTCGCGGCACGTGCCTACGCCGACCTCGGCACGCCGGTGCTGGAACAGCTCGCGGTGAACTGGCTGATGCGGACCGGGGGCTGGGAACAGGCCGTGGAGATCCGCCGCGACCAGGCGCGGGAGAACCGGGACGCCCTGGTCACCGCGGTGCGCCGGGAACTGCCGGACTGGGAGTTCGACGTCCCGCAGGGCGGCCTCACCCTCTGGGCCCGCGCGGGTGGCCTCTCGGGGTCCCGGCTCGCCGAGGTCGGCGAACGCGTCGGCGTCCGCGTTCCGTCGGGCCCCCGCTTCGGCGTGGACGGCGCCTTCGAGGGCTACGTCCGCCTCCCCTTCACGGTCAGCGGCCCGGTCGCCGACGAGGCCGCGGCCCGCCTCGCGGCGGCAGCCCGCCTGGTCGCCACAGGAACCCCCGGCAGCGACGCGGAACCCCCACGCACGTTCGTGGCGTAAGGCCTGGTCCCCGTCCCTCGCACCCCGGCCCGGGGACCAGCTACCCGTACCACCCGGCCAGGGTCACGGCGCGTCCGCCGCCACCTCCGGGATCTCCGACGCGTCGATCGACGCCCCCTGCGCCGGCGGCTGCAACCGCAGCGGCTTGGACAGCGTCACACCGCCCTGCCCACCTCCCGCCCCCGTACCCGCGGAAGCCATCCGCTCCGGCAACAGCTCCAGCACCGCCTGCCGGTACCCCGGATGCGCGGCGTCGTCGTACGGGTCCGGCGTGGCCGGCACCTGCAAGCGGTGCACCGGCCCCACGCCCAGCCGGGCGTACCCGCGGCCCGGCGCGGGCTGCGCCGGCGGGGTGGTGTGCGGGGGCAGGCCCAGGACGTCCGCGATCTGCTGAATGGCGGCCGGCCCGAGGACGACCCGGGCGCGCGTGTGCTGCCAGACGGCGTCGTTCAGCAGTTCCAGGTGGTCGAACTGTTCGGCGACCACCACTGTGATGTGCGCGGCCCGGCCGTGCCGCAACGGCACCTGGAGCTGCGCGAGCGGATCGGGGCGCCCGTCGGCGGCGGCGAGGTGCGCGAGCACGCTGGGCCGGTCCAGCAGGATCCACAGCGGGCGGCGGGTGTCCTCGGGCGCGGGCCGGCCGGCCTCACGGGCCTGGTGGGTGGCGATCAGGCGCCGTTCCGTCTCGTTGGCGGCCCACTCGAGGGTGGCCAGGGCTCCGGTCGGCCCGCACTCGACGGCGAGGACGCCCGACCGGCCGGACAGGCAGGAGTACTCGCCGCTGCCGCCGCCTTCGACGATCAGTACGTCGCCTCCGTGCCGCAGGGCCTGGAGGGCGATCGAGCGCAGCAGGGTGGAGGTGCCGCTGCCGGGCTGGCCGACGGCCAGCAGGTGGGGCTCGGTGGAGCGGGGGCCGGTCCGCCAGATCACCGGCGGCACGTCGCGGGGCTGGTCGCCCTCCATGACGGGCAGGGTGCGCCGCACGTTCCCGGCGTCGGTGAAGCCGAGGAGGGTCTCACCCGGGGAGGTCACGAACGGCTGGGCGGCGATGCCCGTCGGCAGCGCGGCCAGCACCCGCAGGTCGAGCTGGTTGCCCTCCTCGTCCCAGTCGAAGAGGTACTCCCGTCCGCGCCCGGACTTGGCGTGCAGCAGTGCCTCGATCCGGGCCCGTGAAGCGGCCTCGCCGTCGGTGAAGTAGGCCGGGTAGCGGATGCGGAGCCGGGTGACGCGGCCCGCCTCGTCGAACTCGTAGCCACTGAAGGCCTGGTCCCAGTCCCCGCCGTGGGCGAAGAGCGGACTCGGGTCCTCCGGGATGGAGAAGTACGGCACGAGGGCTTCGTAGAGGGAGCCGAGCCGTTCGGTCTCGGCATCGCTCGGCCCGGACTTCACCGGGGTGCGGTCGCGTCCCTGCCAGGCCGCCGCCGCCATCAGGGTGATCAGGGCGAGCAGTGGACCGTAGGGGACGAGCGCGACCACGAGGACACAGGCGGCCCCCAGGAACAGCGCGGGACCACGCTTGTCCTTGGGGGTCTCGGCCCATTTGCGCCGCCCGGCGGAAGCCAGGACGCGCAGGCCGCGTCCGATGGTGAGGAGCGGATGGAGGACGTCCGTGGCGCTGTCGGCGGCCGTGCGAGCGAAGTCGCGGCCCCGGGCGAGCGACGCGGTGCCGCTGCTGAGGAATCGGGGGAGTGGGCGCCGGGCCACGGTCGTCTCCTGGAGTTGTGGTGGTGCGGGACGTTGCGGTCGGGGCGGATGGGGCGGTCGGGGCGGTCGGGGCGGATGGGGCGGATGGGGCGGTCGGGGCGGTCTGGGGAGAGTCCGGCGGATCAGGGCCGCGGCCCCGGCCGTGATCCGCCGCCCGCCCCCTACAGCTTGATCCCGCCGAGAAGGCTCGCGAGGCTCGCCGTGCTCGCCGTGATGCTGGGGGCGATGGCGGAGCCGGCGAGGAAGAAGCCGAAGAGCGAGCAGACGAACGCATGCGTCAGCTTCATTCCGTCCTTCTTGAAGAACAGGAAGCAGATGATGCCGAGCAGGACGACACCTGAGATGGACAGGACCATGAGAAGTCTCCTGGTGGGGGGTGGGGACGGTCACCATCAGTTCTTCCAGGCTCACAGCAAGTATCAATGCGACAAAAGGTGCATATGGGTGAAGGCCGGAGATTTTCACTTGACCGGCCCAGTTCCACTGGCGCGTCCGCCGCGAAGGTGTCCAGGGCCATCCTTGCCTCGGGCTGCCCCCGTCATGTCCGCGGCTGGGCGCTACTCTGGCGATTCACCCGTACGGACGCAGTGCCGTGCACGCCCCTGCCCTCCCGGCCTGGGGAAACTCTTGCCAGCAAGCAGCGAGTGAAAGGCGGTACGACCGATGAGTGAGCACCAGGACGCTCCCGACGAGGACGTCATCGAGCTGGCCACCAAGATCTTCGACCTCGCCCGTCAGGGTGAGACCGAGACGCTGACCGCGTACCTCGACGCCGGGGTCCCCGCGAACCTCACCAACGACCGCGGCGACACCCTCGTCATGCTCGCCGCCTACCACGGCCACGCCGACGCCGTCACGGCCCTGCTGGCACGCGGTGCCGAAGCCGACCGCGCCAACGACCGCGGCCAGACCCCGCTCGCCGGCGCCGTCTTCAAGGGCGAGGAGGCCGTCATCCGCGCGCTGCTCGCCGGCGGGGCCGACCCGGGCGCCGGAACCCCCTCCGCCGTGGACACGGCTCGCATGTTCGGCAAGGCCGACCTGCTGGAACTCTTCGGAGCCCAGTAATCCGCTTTTGACGCGGGCTCGACCGGGCCTGGACCGGCCTCCGAGCTCACGGCTTGGTCACGGCGGCCTTAAATGTGGTCGCGGTGCACAAACCGCCTGGGTCATCATGGCGTCGGATTCGATTCGCGAACATGACGGACGGGCAGGAGCGGGCTGGACACGACGGGTGTCCACACCCACCCCTGCCGCACCGGCCGCCGCGGTCGCGAAGCACCGACGAGAGTGAGAAGGCAATGGTCTACATCGAGCGGAACAAGACGGCGAACGTCCTCACATGCTGTTACGCGGCCCTGTGAATCCCGATTCCCGGTTGCGTCCCCAGCTTGATTTGAGGCCATTCCCATGTTCGAACCAGTCATAGCGCCGAGCGGCACCCTGCTCGGGCTCCTCCAGCGGGGCCGCGGCGACGGCACGCTGCACGCGCTCGCGGCGCCCCGGCCGGAGGCCCTCGCGGCCCTCGACCAGTGCGTGCTCCGCGACCCGCGCCAGGACTGGCAGGTCGAGAACCGCTCGCTGTACTACGCCCGCCTGTACCTGGACCTCGACGGCCCCCTCGGCGAGATCGAGGCCCACCTCTTCAGCGCCGACGACCTCGTCGACGAAGAGGACCACCGCACCGGCCTCGCCCTGTCCGTACTGGGCCACCTCGCCTCGTACGGCCGCGACGACGCGCTCATGCTGCTGCGCCGGTACGCCGCCTCCGGCGCGAACTGGGCCTGGGCCCTCGACGAGCTCGCCCTGCGCGACGACGACGAAGGACTGCGGTCCCTCGCCGCGCCGATCCTCGCCAGATTCCCCGCCACGGCGGACGGCGAGGCGCGGCTGGCCGCCGCCGTCCGCGACGCGTACGAGCCCCGGCCCTGGTGCCTGTGGGAGGAGTCATCCCGGTACGGGGAGCGCGTGCGCGCCGCCCGGCAGCAGGGCTCCTTCGACCGCTGGCAGCGCCAGCTGACCCCGAACGGGCCCCGGCCCGGCTGGGGCGTCCAGGCCGTCTTCGAGTGGGCCGCCGACGGGCTGCGCCGCGGCACCCCGCTGCACGTGCCCGCCGCCCGCTGTCTCGCCGCCGTGGCCGCCCCCGAGGACCGCTCCGCGATCCTCGCGGCAGCCGCCGGCGCCTCCGGCGAAGCCGCCCGGGCCACCGCCCTGCACCACCTCGTCCTCGCCGAACCGGAGAACCCGGCCGTCCTCGACCTCATCGAAGCCGCCGGTGACGAACCCGCCGTGGCCGCGTACGAGCGCATGTGCGGCCCTGGTGCCGTCGAGCGGGCACGGCTGTGGGTCCACCGTCCCGACGCCCTCGGAGCGGCCGCCGCGGCCCTCCTCGCGGCACGTGGCCGGGCCGAGGACGCGGGACTCGTCCTCGGCGCCCTGCGCTCCACCGTCCGAGGATCGGGCCCGGACACCGTCCGGCTCTTCGCCCTGGTCGACGGAGCGGGCCGGCTCTCCATCAGCTGCGCGGCGCCGGTGCTGCGCCACATCTACCGCGAGACGGCCTCATCGCACCTGCGGGGCCGCGCCGCACGAGCACTGGCCAGCACGGACCCGTCCTTCGCGGCCGGTTTCGCCGTCGAGTGCCTGTGGGACTGCGAGGAGACCACCCGCGAGGTGGCGGCCCGCCACGCCGAAACGGCCGACGCCCGCGTCACCCCGCGGCTCCGCCGCCTGGCGACGGACCCGGCGGAGGAGGAGGACGTCCAGTCGGCGGTCCGCAGCCGGATCGCACCGGAGTCGGCGGTGTAGTCGGCGGTGTTCGGGGCGGCGTAGGGGCGCCTGGGGCCACTGGGGCAGCATGTGTTTTGTGGGCGGCGGGGTGGGGTGCGGGGGTTTCCCTGACGGGGTCGGGGGAGTGCTGGGGGCTTCCCGCCAGTCCACTGTCCTTCCGTGTCGGTCCGGTCCCTCAAGGGCGCTCCTCCTTCGTCGTCGCGTCGCTGCGCGATGGCCTTCGGCCACCCTTGACCGACCGGCCCGCCCCGAAATGCCAAAGACTGTCGGGAAGCCCCCAAAGGAACGGCATGGGGGACAGTCAGGCATACGGACCTGGCAGGGAAGCAGGACTGTGTCCCGGCCTTCCCAGGGACCAGCCCCCGGGATCACCATCTCCGGCCCAGCCCATAGCCAGAGGCCATCCCACGGCGTCAGGACGGTGCCCGGAGCATGGGCGCGACAGCCCGCCCATCGCTCCACACGTCTCAGCGACCGCCGGCCGTCCGTGGCCGGACACAAGCCGCCCACGACCGCTAGACGCTCCCCATGGAAGGCGACTGACCGTCGTATGAGCTAATGAGGCAACGCCGAGCAGGGGGTTGCGAGATGAGCCGGACCGTTCGCAGACACGTCGCACCCGTGGTGGAAGCGGCAGGCGCGAGCCTGGGGTCGTACAACCACGTCGACGCGGTAGCCGTCGACCTGCCGGCCGGTACGAGCGCGGAGGAGTTCGCGCAGCTTCTCCTCAAGGGCCGACCCGCGTGGATCGGTCGGCTGATGGCCGTACGCGACAAGGTGGTGGCCCCCTTCGGCCTGCACGTGCAGGAGCGGGGCGAGCCGAGGGACACGCGCATCGAGCCGGGAGCGAAGACTGGGCCGTTCCGCGTCCTGCACGTCGCTGAGGACGAGATCCTCTGCGGAGACGACGACAAGCACCTCAGCTTCCGCGCCTCGTTCGCAGTGCGGCCGAAGAAGGACGGATCAGGTCTCGAAGGCGTCTGCACCACGGTCGTCCGCTTCGACCGGCCGGTCGGCCGCCTCTACTTCCGTGCGATCGAGCCTTTCCACCATGTCATCGTCGCCTCGCTCCTGGCCCGCGTCCGGCCGTCGGTCACGTAGCCCCATGCCGGCCTCTTCGACGCGTGACGACCTCAGGTGCGTGCGGTCGTGGGCGGCTTGTGTCCGGCCCAGGACGGGCTGTAGACGCCGAGACGTGCGGAGCGAGTAGCGATCTGATGCGTAGGGGCTGGGGCGCTCCTGGCCGCTGTTTCGATCTGTCGGGCCGTGGCCTCACCCTGGACGAGGTCTCGGGCGGTGTTCCCGGGGGCCGTGCTCCGGGAAGGCCGGGACACAGTCCCGCTTCCCTGCCAGGCCCGTATGCCTCCCTGTCCCCCATGCCGTTCCTTTGGGGGTTTCCCGACAGTCTTTGGCATTTCGGGGCGGGCCGGTCGGTCAAGGGTGGCCGAAGGCCATCGCGCAGCGACGCGACGACGAAGGAGGAGCGCCCTTGAGGGACCGGACCGACACGAAAGGACAGTGGACTGGCGGGAAGCCCCCAGCACTCCCCCGACCCCGTCAGGGAAACCCCCGCACCCCACCCCGCCGCCCCGCCTCCAACACCCCCGCCTACGGGTCCCCGCACCCCCACCCTCAACGCCCCCGCCCCGCCCCCACGAACCGGATCCCCGTCCCCGGCCGGGCCTGGGCCGCCGCGTCGAGGGCGGGGCCCGGGGGGATCACGCCGACCACCGGGTAGCCGCCCGTCACCGGGTGGTCGGCCAGGAAGATCACCGGCAGGCCGTCCGGGGGCACCTGCACCGCGCCCAGGACCATGCCCTCGCTGGGCAGTTCCCCCGCGCGGCTGCGGGCCAGCGGCGGTCCCGCCTCCGTGCGCAGGCCGATCCGGTTGGACTCCGCCGAGACCCGGTACGCCGCCCGCCCCATGGCCTCGAGCGAAGCCGCCGTGAACCAGTCGGCCCGGGGCCCCAGCCGCAACGGCAGCACCAACTCGGCCGGTGGCCCCGGCACCCGCAGGGTGTCCGCCCCGCAGACGGGATCCCGTCCGGGCGCGCCCACCGGCAGTACCGTCCCCGCCGAGAGCGCCGGCGGCCCGAGGCCCGACAGCAGGTCCGTCGCGCGGCTGCCCAGCACCTGCGGGACGGTGATGCCACCCCGCACGGCGATGTAGCTGCGCAGCCCCGACTCCGCCCGGCCGACGTCCAGCTCCGCCCCGGCCCGGAGCCGGACCGGTGCTCCCCAGGCCGCCGGGCGCCCTGAGACCCGTACCGCACACGGTGCGCCGGTCACCGCTACCGTCACCACCGTCAGCGCCCGCAGGCCGACCCCGTCCAGGGTGGTCTCCAGCGTCGCGGCGTCGGGCGCGTTGCCCAGCAGCCGGTTGGCGAGGGCGTGCGCGGCCACGTCGAGTGCGCCCGAGCGGGGTACGCCCAGGTGCGCGTACCCGGGGCGGCCGAAGTCCTGGACCGTGGTCAGCGTCCCCGGCCGGACCACCAGCAGTTCGCTCATGCCGCCGCCTCCGTGAACCGCACACGTACCCCGGGTGTGAAGAGGGCCGCCGGTTCGCGGGAGGGGTCCCACAGCACCGCGTCCGTGGATCCGATCAGCTGCCAGCCGCCGGGCGAGGAGCGGGGGTAGACCCCGGCGTACTCGCCCGCCAGGCCCAGCGAGCCCGCAGGGACCGCCGTACGGGGCGTGGCGCGCCGGGACAGGTGAAGGCGCTCCGGGAGCCCGGTCAGGTAGCCGAACCCGGGCGCGAAACCGCAGAAGGCCACCCGGAAGGCGATGCCCCCGACGAGGCGGGGCACCTCCCGCTCCGCCACTCCCCACAGGCCGGCCACCTCGGCCAGGTCGGGCCCGTCGTACCGCACCGGGACGGTGACCAGGGGCCCCTCGGACTCCGTGAGCGGCGGCACGTCCCAGCCCGGGATCCGCTCCGCCAGCGGGCCGGGCGTCGGTACGCCGTCCAGCAGTACGGTGCGCGCGGCGGGCACGATGTCCCGTACGCCGCCCAGTTCGCCGGTGTCCCGCCGCCGCAGGAGTTCGGCGTGCAGCGCGGCCACCTCGGCGGCCGAACCCACCTCGATCAGCAGCCCCTCGGTCCCCACCGGCAGCACGCGCATCCTCACGCGAAGGCCTCCACCCGGACCCCGGCGCCGAGCAGCGCCTCCCGCACCCGCCGGGCCAGCTCCGCGGCTCCCGGGGTGTCCCCGTGCAGGCACAGCGAGCGGGCCGCCACCGCCACCGGGGATCCGTCGGCCGCCGTCACCGCGCCCTCGGCGGCCATCCTGACGGCCCGCGCGACCACGGCGTCGGGATCGTGCAGCACCGCCCCCGGCTCGCCGCGCGGGAGCAGCGTCCCGAGCGCCGTGTAGGCCCGGTCCGCGAAGGCCTCCGGTACGGCGCCCAGTCCGGCCTCCTCGGCGGCGGCGAGCAGCAGCGAGCCGGGCAGGCCCAGGACCGGCAGGCCCGCGGCTCCGGCGGCGAGCCGGACTCCGGCGACGACCGCGCCTGCCTGGTCCGCGTCGTGCACGGTGCGGTTGTACAGAGCACCGTGTGGTTTCACATATGACACCCGGGAGCCGGCCGCCCGCGCGAACACCTCCAGCGCCCCGATCTGGTAGGCCACCTCGTCCGCCAGCTCGCGGGGCGGCACGTCCATCGCCCGCCGCCCGAACCCCGCCAGATCACGGTAGGAGACCTGAGCCCCGATCCGTACGCCCCGCTCGGCGGCCAGCTCGCAGACCCGACGCATGATCGACGGATCGCCCGCGTGGAAGCCGCAGGCCACGTTCGCGCTCGTCACGACCGACAACAGGGCCTCGTCGTCGGTGAGCGTCCACCGTCCGAAGCCCTCGCCGAGGTCGGCGTTGAGGTCGATCGCGGCTGTGGCAGGTGTGATCATGGGAGCCATGCGGCGAGCGTAGAACAGCGCCCGCGTCGTCCACCACGCAGTCGGGGACGATCCGGCCGAACCATGCCGTTTGGGATGTTGTCCGTGTCACCGCCTAGTCTTTCCGTCGTGACTCTCCCTGCCCCGGCGAAGACCCTTCCGTCCCCGGCGCCGGGCCCGGCCGCCGACGAGGGCCTGGCCCGGCGGCTGCGCGCCCTCGCCTGCACCGCGCCGCTCCACGACCTCGACGTACGCAAGGCCAATCTGGCCGGCGAGTACGGGGTCTACGCGATGGCGGAGGTCGCGCTGGCCGCGATCGACCTGGTCACGCTCAACATGGACTTCGACACCGGCGCCGACCACGAGCAGATAGTGGCCCGACTGCTGCCGCGCGTCGCCGCCCAGGCCCCGGCCCGCCCGGCCGCCGAGCACGAGCGGGTCGCCCGCTGGGTGCTGGAGAACCTGATCAACGTCGGCAGCGTGGACCGCGGCTTCCGCGCGATCTACGGCACCTTCGGCCCGGACGGCGTGTACGTCCGCCGGGACTACGACTTCAAGCTGATCGAAGAGGTCCCGGGTCACGGCGGCGCCGTGTACCTCCGGACGACCGACGAAGCGGTCAACGTCCTGGTCGGCGCCCTCGACACGGACGTCACCAGCGCGCAGATCGCCGCCGAGGTGAAGCTGGAGGTGCTGATCAGCCGCGGACGGCTGGCCGACGCCCAGCTCGCCGCCGAGCAGGCCCGCTACCGGACCGTCCAGTACGCGGAGACCCTGCGCCGGACGCTGGACGCGACGCGGCGCAACGTCCGCGCCGTGGACTGGCTCGAGGCGGTGCCCGACATGATCGCCGAGGCCCTCGACCACGTGGCCGACCGCTACCGCCACGAGAACGCGATCCTGACGAACATCCGCAAGGCGCGCGACGAGGCGGAGGAGCCGGACAACAAGCGGCGCGCCGCCGAACTCGTCGACATCGTCAAGGACTGCATCCGCCGCCACACCCAGCTCCAGTCGCGCCTGCTGGACGCAGGCCCGCTGTTCCGCGCCGAGCAGGACCGCCAGGCCTTCGCGGCGCCCGCACCGCGCTCCGGGATCGACCTGTACGGCCAGCTCGTCGCGCCCCTCCTGCCCCTGCCGCTCGAACAGGCCGGCCGGGTCACCGACGCCTTCTTCGCGGCGGGCGCCGGACTGCGCACCCCCGTGTCGGTGCGCGTGGGGGACCTGGTGGAGATCCTGCTGACCCCGCCGCTGGAGCGGGAGCACCTCGGCGTGGAGATGCCGGAGCCGGACCTGATCGCCACCCCCGACGACAGCCGCTTCAGCGAGGAACAGCTCGCGGTGGCGAAGCGGCTCCTGGACCTCCCGTACGACGCCCCGCGCCGACTGTCAGGCCTCCTGGCCGAGGCCCGCCGCAGTGACCCCGAGCTGCCGTACCTGGTGGCGCTGCTGGCCGTCCACGCGGCGAGCCCGGCGGTCGGTACGGCGTACCGCCAGGGCGAGGAGCGGCTGCTGTTCGCGGTGGACGACGGCACCGAGCTCGACGACCCGGAGTTCGGCGGCGCCGACCTGATCGTCGGCACCGCCCTCCTGGACGCCGCCGGCATGGCGGCAGCCCGCTCGGAGGCGGCATGACCCCCGCCACTGCCGTTGCCCTGGCCGGGCGGTGTGGGGGACCGGCTGCGCTGACGCCCCGGTCGGCCGCTGCGCACCCCGCTGCGCCGCTGACGCCCCGGTCGGCCGCTGCGCACCCCGCCGCGCCGGACGAGGGCGCGCGTCCGGTTCCGGCCGGTGCCCTGGTCCTGGCGGGGCGTTGCGGGGAAGCGGCTCTGCCGGTCGCCGGCGTTGCCCATGCCCTGGAGGGGCGGTGCGGTGGATCTGCCGCACGGCCCCGGTCGGCCGCTGCGCCGGGCGAGGGCGCGCGTCTGGCTCCGGCCGGTGCCCGGGCCCTGGCGGGGCGGTGTGGGCGAACGGCGCTGCCGGTGACCGGCGTTGCCTTGGCCGGGTCCTGTGGGCGACGGGCTGGGTTGGCCCTAGGCCCGATGGTCGTGCCGCAGGCCGCTGTCCTGTGTGCACCGGCGCGCTCGGCTCCGGCTGCTGTGCTTGCCCTGAAGGGGCGGTTCGGTGGACCTGTTGCACGGCCCCGGTCGGCCGCTGCACACCCCGCCGTGCCGAGGGAGGGCGCGCGCTCCGTTACGGCCGGTGCCCGGGCCCCGGCCGGGCTGGGTGGGCTGGTGCCCGGGTCGCAGGGCGCCGGACGGGGTGAGCCCGTGGGCTCGGCTTCGGCCACTGTCCTGGCCGGGCCTCATGGGCTGGTGCCCGGCCCGAAGGGCGCCGGGCATGGTGCGAGCTGCCGTGCATCCGCGCCTTCGGCTCCGGCCGGAGCCGCCACGTGTGCTCTCGGCAGCCGTCCGCGTCGGGCCGTACCCGCCGTCGTGCGAGGCGGGCCGGCGGGGCCTGGCACCGCCTCCGGGGCGGCGCGGTGCGGGCAACCGGCCGCGCGTGCCGCCGACCCGCGCGCGTACGCACGGCCTGCCCCTCCTGGGCGGTGCCCGGAAGCAGCGCCCCCCGCCGACCCGGGCGAGGCCGCGGGCGGCTTCGGCAGGGGTCGGCTCAGGCGGCCGCCGGCCGGACCCGCTTACCACCGCCCGGACAGGGCACCGCACACCACCATCCGTACCGCCGAGGAGATCCACCCGTGAGCAGCGACCACCACGCCGAGCATCCCGCGTGGAGCGAGCCCGACGCGCCGTCGGCTCCCGTCGCGCCCGTCCCCGCCGGGTCGGCGGTGACTCCCGCCGACGCGGCCGACGCGGCCCGGCTCGTCGCGTTCGGGCTGCAGCCCAAGCTGCTGCCCGCCCGCGACGCCGAGTACGCCGAGCTGCTGCGCCGCTACCGTGAGGACCCGGCCTTCGGCCGCCTCGCCGACGCCGTCGCCACCGGCCTGGGCCTCGTCGTGCTGGAGGTGTCCACCCGCGCCGGAATGGCCGTCGCCGCCGGTGAGGACTCCGTCTTCGCCGTCCGCATGGGCGACTACGCCCGCCGTACCACCGCCGACGGCGGCGACCGGTTCCTGCACGGCCTGGCCCACCTCGCCGTCGCCGCCCTCGCGTTCCCCCGCCCCGAGGACCTCGCCGACGACGGTTACATCGGCCGGATCACCGTCAACGGCGTCGACGCCTTCGTCCGGCAGACCTGCCGCCGCCTGGAGGAGCGCGCCGAGGAGCTCGGTGAGAACACCGACCCCGCCTCCGACGCCCCCGGCCTGGAGGCCGCCTGGCGCGTCTACGCCCGCCGCAGCGCGACCGGCGCCACCAAGGACGCCCGCCGCCTCGCCGGTTCCACCACCGGCATCGTCGGCAAGGCCGCCGCCTTCCTCACCGAATCCGGTTTCCTCCAGCGCACCGGCGACGACTCCGGCGGCACCTACCGCACCACCCCCCGCTACCAGCTCCAGGTCCGCGACATGGCGGGCAGCGCGGCCATGGCCGAACTCCTCGAACAGGGCGTGGTCCCCGTCAGCGACGGCTCCGCCACCCTCCTGCCGCCGCCCGAGGGCGACGATCTGGATCTCGCCGCCGACGCCGGGCTGCCCTTCCACGCCTGAGCCCCGCGCCGCCCGCCCCCCGTACAACCCCACACGCCACACGCCACACGCCACACGCACACGCCACACACGACAGATCACGAGAGTCCGCCGCCATGTACGAGCTGTCCCGGATCCGCCTCTACTCCATCGGGCCCGCCGGCGCGCGCTACGCCGACACCGTGCTCGACCTGCGCGGAGTCGGTGAACCGGTACCTCACCCGGCGCCCGCCCAGGCGGAGTTCTTCGAGGACGAGCCCACCGGCCCGCCGCGCCGCCCGGCGCCCGCCGGTGTGCTCTTCCTGGAGAACGGCGGCGGCAAGTCCGTCCTCCTCAAGTTGATCTTCTCGGTGATGCTCCCCGGCCACCGCAACACCCTCGGCGGCGCCAGCTCCGGCGTCCTGCGCAAGTTCCTGCTCGCCGACGACTGCGGCCACGTCGCCCTGGAGTGGCAGCACACCCAGACCGGCGAGTGCGTCGTCGTCGGCAAGGTCAGCGAGTGGCGCGGCCGTCAGGTCTCCAACGACCCGCGCAAGTTCGCCGAGGCCTGGTACTCCTTCCGCCCCGGGCCCGGCCTGAGCCTGGACAACCTCCCGGTCGCCGAGGCCACCTCCGTACGCCCGCCCGTCGAAGGCGCCTCCGGCGCCCAGGGCCGCCGCCGCACCATGAAGGGCTTCCGCGACGCCCTCACCGAGGCCGGCAAGGCGTACCCGCACCTGGAGGTGTACTGGGAGGAGATCCACGACCGCTGGAACGAGCACCTCACCGAGGTCGGCCTCGACCCCGAACTCTTCCGCTACCAGCGCGAGATGAACGCCGACGAGGGCGAGGCCGCCGGCCTCTTCGCGGTCAAGAAGGACTCCGACTTCACCGACCTCCTGCTGCGCGCCGTCACCGACACCCGCGACACCGACGGCCTCGCCGACCTGGTCCACGGCTTCGGCAACAAACTCGGCCGCCGCTCCGAGCTGATGGCCGAACGGGAGTTCACCGCCGGCTCGGTCGACCTCCTCACCCGCATCGTCGAGGCCGCGCAGACCCGCTCCCGGTTGCGCGACGTCCACGCCGGCGCGGAACGCCGTACGCGCACCCTCGCGCGGCGGCTCTCCGCCCGGGCCGACGAGGAGCGCGGCCGCGCCGCCGACCTCGCCCAGCAGGTCACCGGCGCCGCCCACGAGGTCACCGCCGCCGAATCCGCCCGCGCCCGCAGCGCCGCCGTCTCGGCCGAACTCGCCTACCGCCACGCCTCGCTGGCACTGACCGTCGCCGACAAGGCCGCCGCGGCCCAGCGCCGCGAACTCCTCGAAGCCCGCACGCTGCACGCCGCCTGGCAGGCCGCCGAGAACGTACTGCGCCACCGCACCGCCGCCGACCGCTCCACCCGGGTCGCCGCCGCCATCCGTGAGGCCGAGCGGGACGCCGCCCCGGCGCTCGCCGCCCGCGCCACGGCCGCCGCCGACCTCGTACGCGCCCTGCACACCGCCGCCGAGCACGGCGAGCGGGTCGCCAACGAGGAGGAGGAGCGTTCCGCCGGGCTCCAGGCCATCGGCGAGAGCGCCCACCGCGACGCCACCTCCGCCGCCACCGCGGCCCAGCGCGCCCGCAGCGAGGCCGAACACCTCCGCGCCCGCCTCGGCGAGGTCCAGCAGGAGACCGCCGAGGCCGTCCGGGCCGGCTGGCTCGACGACTCCGCGCCCGACGCCGACCCGGCCCGCGCCGCCCTGGCCGCCAGTGACGCCGAGAAGACCGCGGTGGCGGCCTGGGACGAAGCCCGGGAAGCCGCCCGCAGCGCCGCCGAAGCCGCCCGCGAAGCCGCCGCCACGGAATCCCGCGCCGAACTCACCGCCGCCCGCGCCGCGGACGCCGCCGACGCGGCCGAAGCCGCCCACGCCGCGGAATCCCGCGCCGCCGCCTCCCTCGCCGCCGCCCCGCGCCTGGCGGCCCTCCTGGGCCTGCCGTCGGCCGCCCCTGACGCCTCCGTCCCTTCCCCGCGCGCCGGCGAAGGCGCGGGCGGCGCGCCCGAAGGCGCCGCCTCGGCCCCCGACCGTGCGCCACGGGCCACCGCCGGGCCCGGTTCTGCCGGGGCAGCGCACGGACGCCCGCAGGCCACCGCCACCAGCTCGGGCACCCGACCGGGGGCAGCGCAGGACGCCACTGCCACGGCGGAGCGGCTCACCGCCGAGGACGTCGACCGGAACGCCGAGGACCTCCACCACCTGCTGACCGAAGGCGTCGCAGCGGCCGAACGCCAGCTCTTCGACCTGCGCACCGCCGCCGCCGACGACGCCCGCATCCTCGGCGCGCTCGGTGACGGCGGCCTGCTCCCGCCCGGCCCGGATGTCCTCGCCACCGTCGAATACCTCGGCGAACACGGCATCCCCGCCCTCCCCGGCTGGCGCTACCTCGCCCAGTCCGTGGACCCCGCCGACCACGCGGCCGTCCTCGCGGCCCGCCCCGAACTCGTCGACGGCGTCGTCATCACCGACCCCGACACCCATGCCCGAGCCCGCGAGGTCCTCACCGGCGCCGCCCTGCTGCCCCGCTCCACCGTGGCCGTCGGCACCGCCGCCGCCCTCCTGGCTCCCGTACCCGCGGTCGCCGGCGACGGCGACAGCGGCGTCTTTCTCGTACCGCCGAACCCGGCCATGCACGACGAGCACGCCGCCGACGAGGAACGCCGGGCGCTGCGCACCCGCGCCACCGCCCGCGACACCGAGATCCGCGACCTCGCCGCCCGTCTCTCCGGCGACCGCGAACTCGCGGCCCGCCTCACCTCCTGGCGCACCGGCTGCCCGCCCGGCCGCCTCGCCGAACTCGCGGAACACGCCGCCGCCGCCCGTACCTTCGCCGAGGAGGCCGACGCCGAACTCGCGGAGGCCCGTACCCTGCGCGCCGAGGCCGACGAAGCCGCCGCCGACGCCGCCCGCGTGCGCGACGAGCGCCAGGAGACCGCCCAGCGCGCCCGCCGGGCCGCCGACGCCCTCGCCGGCCTCGCCCACCGCCTGCGCGAACGCGCCGGCTGGCAGACCCGGCTGCGCGAACTCGCCGACGAGGCCGCCGAGTCCGAAGCCCGCGCCGAGGTCTGCCTGGACCGGGCGCGCGCCGCCGACGAGGACCGCCGCGCCGCCCAGCGCGCCGCCGACGACGCCCGCCGCACCGCCCGCGCCCTGCGGGCCGAGCGCGCCGAGATCGCCGGTGCCCCCGAGCCCCTCCCCGAGGACGACGGCACCCCGAAAGCCCCGCTCCCCGACCTCCGCGAGGCCTACCGCGCCGCCTCCCAGCTCTACGAGAAGGTCGGCGTCGGCGCCGACCTGCGCGCCGAACAGGCCCGCGCCGAGAGCGACGAGAGCGCCGCCCTCGCCGAACTCGACCGGCTCACCAACAAGGTCCGCACCCGCGCCGCCCAGCTCCTCGAAGGCACCGACGGCGCCGACGGCCCCTCCCGGCAGGCCGCCGCCGCCCGCGCCGAGGCCCTCGTACAGATGCTGGAGACCCGGGCCTCCACCGCGAGCGAGCAGCTCGGCCGGCTGCGCGGCGAAGCCGAACGGCACGCGCCCGCCGACGGCGACGCGCACACCGAACTGCCCGAGGAACTGATCCCGGCCGACGTCGAACAGGCCCAGGTGCTGCTGCGCACGGCCACCGCTCAGCTCGCCGCCCACAGCGCCGCCGTGGAGAGCGCCCGCGCCGCCCACGCCGACCTGCTGCGCGCCCACCGCACCGCCGAGGACGGCGCCGGCGGCTTCGAGGAGACCGCCGCCATGCTGCGGGACCTGCTGCGGGACCACACCCACCCGCAGGACGAGCAGGAGCCGGCGGCGCACCAGGGCAGCCTGGAGGAGGCCCGGCAGTCCGCCACCGAGGCCCGCCGCTCCCTGCGGGGCTGCGCGGCCGACCTCTCGGCCGCCGAGTCCGCGGTCCGCGAGGCGAGCGACATCCTCGTCCGGCACGCCAACGCCAACCGTTACGAGCAGGTACGCACCCCCGCGCGCCAGCAGATCCGCGAACTGCCCGCCTCCGCCCTGCCCGAGCACGCGGCGGCCTGGGCCACGGCCTTCGCCCCCCGGCTGCGCGTCCTCACCGACGAACTGGAACAGCTCGAACGCAACCGCGACAGCATCGTCGACCGCCTGCGCGGCCTCGTCGAATCCGCTCTGGCCACCCTGCGCTCCGCCCAGCGCCTCTCCCAGCTCCCCGAGGGGCTGGGGGAGTGGTCGGGACAGGAGTTCCTGCGGATCCGCTTCGAGGAGCCCGACCAGGCCACGCTCACCGAA
The DNA here is from genome assembly GCF_053591315.1 of Streptomyces sp. NPDC003042. Classification (NCBI taxonomy): domain Bacteria; kingdom Bacillati; phylum Actinomycetota; class Actinomycetes; order Kitasatosporales; family Streptomycetaceae; genus Streptomyces; species Streptomyces sp. NPDC003042. The sequence continues at coordinate 17,695 of NZ_JBSFTP010000073.1, read as the reverse complement.
CGCCTCGGCGAGGTCATCGACGAGGCCACGCGCGCGGCCGTCAAGAAGAACAGCACCGCCTCCTTCGGCGAAGGCCGCCGCGACGGCATGTCCCTGCTGCTGCGGGGCGTCCAGGCGGCGCTGGAGCCGAAGGGCATCTCCGTGGAGATCCTGAAGCCGGACGCGGTCCTGCGCGCCGAGCGGGTGCCGGTCGGGCAGATGGGCGACGTGTTCTCCGGCGGGCAGCTGCTGACCGCCGCGATCGCGCTGTACTGCACGATGGCAGCCCTGCGCAGCAACGACCGGGGCCGTGACAAGCACCGCCACGCGGGCACGCTCTTCCTCGACAACCCCATCGGGCGCGCCAACGCCACCTACCTGCTGGAACTCCAGCGGGCCGTCTCCGACGCGCTCGGCGTCCAGCTGCTCTACACGACGGGCCTCTTCGACACCACGGCCCTCGCCGAGTTCCCACTCGTCATCCGGCTGCGCAACGACGCCGACCTGCGGGCGGGCCTGAAGTACATCAGCGTCGAGGAACACCTGCGCCCGGGCCTGCCGCGGCAGTCGTCGGCCGAGGAAACGATCCACGGCGAAATCACGGCGACCCGCATGTTCCGCCGCGATTGATCTTCGACGCGTGCCTCGCACCGCTCGGCGCCGGGGCGCCTCACGGGCTTCGGCCCGCTGCGCCGAACTCCGTCCGGCGTAGGCCGGGCGGGGTCACGGCGCCGGTCCGCCCGGCCTACGCTGCATCGGAGCCGGGCCTTCCGTGCGGGCACGCCGGAGGGCCTGCGCCCAGGCCGCCCAGCGTGGCCGCACTGCCCGACCAGGCAGCCCGACCAGGCAGCCCGACCAGGCAGCGCGGCCGAGGAGCGCGGCCGAGGAGCGCGGCCGAGGAGCGCGGCCGAGGGGCCCGGCCGGGCCAGCTCCGGACAACTCCTGTCGGGTGGCAGGCGAGTCGGCGGCACGGGCGGCGCGCACCGTCCACCGGCTCCACCGGCTCACTGCGTCCAACCCGGCCAGGACCCTGCTGGGCCACCGGGAGCCGCCGACACCGGCGGTGCGGGTCCTCGTACGCCCCAGCGGGGCCGGGCCACCGCCAGGGGAACGCTCACCGCCCCCGGCCAGGGCCGGCCAGGGACCCGTCGGGCCCCGGTATACGACCCGGCCAGGGCTCCCGCGCGGTGCTGCTCGGCTCCGACAGGACCCCGTACCGCTGGTTCCACATCTGCCGGGTGATCCACACGTCCAGCACGCCCCACGTGGCCACCACGGTCCCGGCGACGCCTCCGATCACCATCGGGAACGCCAGCCACGACCCGGTCAGCGCCAGGAAGAAGGTGATCGTGGCCTCGGTCAGCGTCACCGCCACGATCAGCACCGCCCGCACCGCCGACGCCCGCACCGGGTCCGGCATCCGGCGACGCCTCGCCGGCTCCTCCACCCACAGCCCCCGCCCCGGGGCCTCGCTCGCCGCGCCGTCCTCTTCGTACATCCTCATGGTCCGCTCACTCCCCACCCCGGGGTCCGCCACGCCGTCCCCACCTGAAAGACGTACGGGACCGCCCGGAGATTCCCGTATCCCGGACAAGACCGCCGCGCCCCGACTGTCACGGAACGAAGAATTCCAGCCATCCATCCGAGGATGGGAACCGAGGCCTCACCAAGGGTCATGTGCCACATATCGGGCCGGACTTGACCGGATGTATCGGACAACTGGTGATCTTCGTCCAGAGGTCAGGCCGAAAACGTCCGGACACCCCTTCGAAGGCGCTCCGTGGCAGTAGTAGGCTCACGCCGTTTAAATGACGGAACACCAACCCCTGACCACGGGGTTGAGCTGGGGGAGGCTGGGGAGGCCATGCGCTTTCGCGGGAAGTCCATCCGCCGGAAGATCGTGGCGTTGCTCCTGGTGCCGCTCATCTCCCTGACCGCCCTCTGGGGCTTCTCGACTGTGATCACCGGCCGGCAAGCGGTCCAACTCCTCGATGTCGCCTACGTCATCGAGAAGGTCGGCTACCCCATCGAGGACGTCGTCCGGGTCATCCAGAAGGAACGCCGGCAGACCCTCGTCGTCCTCGGGGACCCCCGCGCCTCGGCCGCGATCAGCGAACTCGCCAAGAGCCGTACCGCCACCGACGCGATGGTCGGCGACCTCACCGGGAACGCGATGGACCCCGAGGTCGTCGAAGAGCTCGACCCCCGGACGGCGGAGCGCCTGCGCTCGATCATCGACGCCTTCCGCGGCATCTCGGCGCTGCGCCGCTCGGTCGACCAGAACGCCATCGACCCCAGCCAGGCCCTCGAGCTCTACAGCCGGCTCGTCGACCCCTGCTACGAGTTCCTCATGAATCTCCACGCGCTGGAGGACGTGGAGATGGACAAGCAGGGCCGCGCCCTCGTCGGCATCACCCGGGCCCGCGAGACCCTCTCCCGCGCGGACGCGGTCATCGCCTCCACCCTCGCCGCCCGCAACGTGAGCGCCGCCGACGTCCGGCACGTCTCCGACCTCGCCGCCAACCGCACCCTGCTCTACGAGTTCAACCTCGCGATCCTCCCCGCCGACGACCGCGACCTCTTCCAGCAGTACTGGAGGGGCCACGAGACGAAGGCGCTGCGCGACGCGGAGGAACGGTTCATCGGCGCCGGCGCGGTCAGGAACCCGCGCTCCGTCACCGCCGCCCAGTGGGACGAGGCCTCCGCCAAGGTCCTCGACGACCTCGCCCGCATGGGCACCGCGGCCGGCGACCGCTACCAGGAGCGCGTCGAGCCCGTCGCGATGGGCGTGCTGGTCCAGGCCGCCGTCGCCGGCATCCTCGGCTTCATCGCCCTGGCCGTCTCCCTCGTCATGTCCGTCCGCATCGGCCGCGACCTGGTCCGCGACCTGTCCCAGCTCCGCAAGGACGCCCACGAGGCCTCCGGCGTCCGGCTGCCCGGGGTGATGCGCCGCCTCGCCGCCGGTGAGATCGTGGACGTGGAGACCGAGGTTCCCCGGCTGGAGTTCGAGAAGGACGAGGTCGGTCAGGTCGGCCAGGCGCTCAACAGCCTGCATCGCGCCGCCGTCGAGGCGGCCGTCAAGCAGGCGCAGCTCCGGCGGGGCGTCTCCGAGGTGTTCGTCAACCTGGCCCGTCGCAACCAGGTCCTGCTGCACCGCCAGTTGACCCTCCTCGACACCATGGAACGGCGTACCGAGGACACCGAGGAACTCGCCGACCTGTTCCGCCTCGACCACATGACCACCCGCATGCGACGCCACGCCGAGGGCCTGGTGATCCTCTCCGGCGCCGCGCCCTCCCGCCAGTGGCGCAAGCCCGTCCAGCTGATGGACGTCGTACGGGCGGCCGTGGCCGAGGTCGAGGACTACGAGCGCATCGAGGTACGCCGCCTGCCGCGCCTGGGCATCGAGGGCCCGGCCGTCGCCGACATCACCCACCTCGTCGCCGAACTCCTGGAGAACGCCACCGTCTTCTCGCCCCCGCACACCGCCGTCCAGGTGCACGGCGAGCGGGTGTCCAACGGATTCACCCTGGAGATCCACGACCGCGGCCTCGGCATGAACCCGGAGGCGCTGCTCGACGCGAACCTCCGGCTCGCCGAGACTCCGGAGTTCGAGCTCTCCGACACCGACCGCCTCGGCCTGTTCGTGGTCAGCCGCCTCGCCCGCCGTCACCACGTCAAGGTCGTCCTCCAGCGCAGCCCCTACGGAGGCACCACCGCGGTGCTCTTCCTCCCCGCGGAACTCCTCACCGAGGCCCCCGACACCAACGGCACCGGCATCCGCCTCGACGCCAACCGGGTCGGCAAGGGCGTCCAGGGCCGCCAGGGCGCCCTGAGCGCCAAGGACGCCCCCGGCAGGAAGAGCTCGGTGCGGCCGGTGTCCGCCGCTGTCGGCGGCGACCGGGCGTCGTCCGCCCGCCCGCTGCCCGCCGGTGTGCTGAACGGCCCCATCGAGCTGGAGGGCCCCGTCGGGGTCCTCGGCCTGGACGGTCCCGACGACCCCGTCACCGGAGGAAGCGCCGCCGGCCTCACCGGCGTCGGGGGCCGCCCGCCGATGGCCACCCTCGACGACGAGACCCCGCCCGGCGGCACCCCGCGCAGCGCCCTGCTGGGGCTGTGTCCGGCGGACCGGCCGCACGGCGAGCGGCACCCCGAGCGCGGCGGCACCTGGAAGGGCGACCGGATCGGCGACCGCAGCGCGGACCGCCACCGGGAGTGGGACCGGGGCCGCGACGCCGACCGGGAGGCCGACGGCGTCCGTGCCCGCACCCGTCGCCCCGACCGTGAGCGGGACCGGGACCGGGAGCCGTTGACCCCCACCGGACCCGTCCGCCTGGAGCGCCCCCGCCTGGACGCCGTACGCCCCGAAGCGCCCCGCGCCGCCGGGACCGTCCCGCTGCCCCGGCGCCGCCCCACCCCGACCCTGGTCGCCGAGCACGGCCGCCGCGTGGAACCGCGGCCGGCTCCCGCGCAGCCCGCCGCGGACCCCGCGCCGGGCACCGCGGCCACCGGTGCGCGGCCCGCCGCCGCCCCCGGCCCGGGCGGTCTTCCCCGCCGGGTGCGCCAGGCCAACCTCGCGCCCCAGCTGATGAACGCCCCGGCCCCGGCCGCCGCGCCCGGAGCCACCGCCGATGCGGCGACCGACCGCGACGCGGAGGACGTACGTACGCGCATGTCCGCCCTCCAACGCGGCTGGACGGCGGGCCGCAACCTGCACGCACAGCAGCAGTCCGAGGCCGGGGACGGCACCTCCGCCGCCACCGGTCCCGCGCACGAGAACGAAGGGGACGGTCGATGACCGCACCGCAGACCGGCAACGACAGCAGGAGCCGCGGCTCCGGCCCGCTCAACTGGCTCCTCGATGAGCTCGTCGACAAGGTCGGCAGCATCCGCAAGGCGGTCGTCCTGTCCGGCGACGGCCTGCCGACGGGCCGTTCGAAGGACCTGACCCGGGAGGACAGCGAGCACCTGGCCGCCGTGGCCTCCGGATTCCACAGCCTGGCCAAGGGCGTCGGCCGGCACTTCGACTCCGGCGGGGTCCGCCAGACGGTGGTCGAGCTGGACGAGGCGTTCCTCTTCGTGATGGCCGCCGGTGACGGCAGCTGCCTGGCCGTGCTGACCGACGCCGAGTCCGACGTCGGCCAGGTCGCGTACGAGATGACGCTGATGGTCAAGCGCGTCGGCGACCACCTGGCGACCGCCCCGCGCACCGGACAGCCAGCGGGAGGGTGAGACGGACGGCATGAGCGACCCAGGCCAGGACCACCCCGCCGAGACCTCCGAGGCCGCTGCCGGCCACGCGCACTGGTTCGACGACGACGCCGGTCCCGTCGTACGCCCCTACGCCATGACCCGCGGCCGGACCAGCCACGCGGGCCAGCACCGCCTGGACCTGATCGCCCTCGTCGTCGCGGAAGCGGCGGCCGACGATCCGGTCTGGGACCTGACCCTGTCCCCGGAGCACGCCCACATCCTCGGGCTGTGCCGGGAACGCCCCCAGTCGGTCGCGGAACTCGCGGCGGACCTCGACCTCGCCGTCGGCGTCGTCCGGGTCCTGATCGGCGACCTCGCCGACGACGAACTCGTCCATGTGACCCGGCCGGTACCGCCGGCCGAACTGCCTGATGAATCCATACTGCGTGAGGTGATCGATGGCCTTCGGGCGCTCTAGCCGCACCGGCGCGATGCATGCCGTGTCGCCGGTCGAGCCGCTGACCCTGAAGATCCTGGTCGCGGGCGGTTTCGGGGTGGGCAAGACCACCCTGGTCAGTGCGGTGAGCGAGATACGGCCGCTGCGGACGGAGGAACAGCTCTCCGAGCCGGGCATCGGCATCGACGACACGGGGGGAGTGGAGGGCAAGAGCACCACGACCGTGGCCATGGACTTCGGCCGCATCACCCTGCGCGAGGACCTGGTGCTGTACCTCTTCGGCACGCCCGGACAGGACCGCTTCTGGTTCCTGTGGGACGAGCTGGCGCAGGGCTCCCTCGGCGCGGTGGTCCTGGCCGACACCCGCCGCCTCGCCGACTGCTTCGCGGCGATCGACTACTTCGAGCGGCGCGGCATCCCCTTCGTCGTCGCGGTCAACTGCTTCGACGGCGCCGACCGCCATCCGGTGGTGACCCTGCGCGAGGCGCTCGACCTCGACCCGGGCGTACCGGTGCTGCTCTGCGACGCCCGGGACCGGGAGTCGGTCAAGGACGTGCTGGTCGGGGTCGTGGAACACGCCATGTCGCTGGCGCGTGCGCGCCGCCGCGGCCTGCCGACGGGAACCTGAGGAACCCTCCGCGCAGGGAGGCGGCCCGTACCCCCGCCGACTGGGGTACGGGCCGCGGCTCTCATGGGGGGATTCGGTGTCCCGGTCGGGGCGCGGGACTGTGCAGAGAGTGTGAACCCGCCATCCAGGGTCGTCAAGCGTTCGGACAACACCCCCTGCTCACGGCCCGCGCCACCCCCTCAGCGCACGGCGACGACGGCCGACCCGTGGCCGAAGAGCCCCTGGTTGGCGGTGATCCCGGCCCGTGCCCCCGGCACCTGCCGGGCCCCCGCCGTACCCCGCAGCTGCCACGTCAGCTCGCACACCTGGGCGATGGCCTGCGCCGGAACCGCCTCCCCGAAGGAGGCCAGACCGCCGCTCGTGTTGACCGGTACGCGCCCGCCGAGCGCGGTCACCCCGTCCCGTACCAGCTTGGCCCCCTCGCCCGGCCCGCAGAGGCCGATGTCCTCGTACCACTCCAGCTCCAGCGCGGTGGACAGGTCGTACACCTCGGCCAGCGAGAGGTCCTCCGGTCCCATCCCCGCCTCCTCGTACGCGGCGCGGGCGATGGACGCCCGGAAGGACCCGGCGCAGGCCGAGGCGGAGCCGGCGGGCCGCGCGGCCACCGTCGAATCGGTCGCGATGTCCGGCAGGTCCAGCACCGTACGCGGATACGTGGGCGTCACCGTGGACACCGCGCGGATCCGCACCGGGTCGGCCACCCCGCGCGCCCGCGCGAACTCCATGCTGCTCAGCACCAGCGCCGCGCCCCCGTCCGAGGTCGCGCAGATGTCGAGCAGCCGCAGCGGATCGGCGACCACCGCCGAGGCCGCCACCTCCCCCGCCGTCACCGCCTTGCGGTAGCGGGCGTTCGGGTTGAGCAGCCCGGCCGCCGCGTTCTTCACCTTGACCTGCGCGAAGTCCTCCAGCGTGTCCCCGTGCAGCGCCATCCGGCGCCGCGCGTACAGCGCGAAGTACGCCGGGTTGGTGGCCCCCAGTACGCGGAACCGCAGCCAGTCCGGATCGTCCGGCCGGTCGCCCCCGGCCGGCGCGAAGAACCCCTTGGGCGCGGCATCGGCGCCCACCACGAGCACCACGTCCGCCAGTCCGGCCAGGATCTGGGCGCGCGCCGCCCCGATCGCCTGGGCCCCGGACGCGCAGGCCGCGTACACGCTGGTCACCCGGGCGCCCTGCCAGCCGAGCGCCCGCGCGAAGGTGGCCCCGGCGACGTAGCCGGGGTAGCCGCCGCGCACGGTGTCGGCGCCGACCACTGACCCCACGTCCGTCCACTCCAGGCCGGCGTCGGCGAGCGCGGCCCGGGCGGCGGCCCGCCCGTACTCGACGAAGCCGCGCCCCCACTTGCCCCACGGGTGCATGCCGGCTCCCAGCACGGCGACGTCGGCGCTCACGCGGCTCCTCCCACCGGCTTGAACTGCCAGGTCAGCCAGGTGGTCTCGGCGTCCTCGTGCAGTACGCCGCCGACCACCTCGGCCTCCGCCCCGACCGCCAGATCGGCCACCGTCACCCCGGGCGCCGCCTGCCCCAGCACCACCATCCCCTCGGCCTCCAGCTCCACCGCGACCAGGGTGTACGGCTCCCAGGGCGCGGCCGGATCGGACACGTACGGCGCGGGCGGCCGGTAGCGCCCGTCGGTGTACGACCAGACGCGCCCGCGCGGGGACAGGGGGACCTCGGCGAGTTCGCCGTCGCCGGCGCAGTGCGGATTGCGGCAGTACGCGTCCTCGCGCGGGAAGAACACGGCGGCGCAGGCGGAACACCGGGTGCCGAGCAGGCGGAAGCCGCCTGCCGCGTCCGCGTCGGTGAACCATCCGCTCACGACGGGTGTGCGTGTGCGTTCCAAGATCCCTCCCGGGCAAGTTATCTGACGGTACGTCAGAAGTGTGCCACGGGAGGCTCGACGGGTCACCGGTCACCGTTATCTGTTATCGGCGAAACGTGAAATGCCACCACTCCTCCGGCAGGTTCACGAACCCCTGCCCGCCCAGGACGCGCCTCAGCAGTCGCCGGTTCTCCCGCGCGACCCCCACCACCCGCGGATCGTCCGTGTTCGACAGCGGGTCGAAGAAGTCGAACGGCGTCCCCATGTCGGCCTCCCCGCCCCCCGGCAGACCGACCAGCGTCACATCCACCGTCCTCCCGCGCGTGTGCGAGGACTTCGCGGCGATGTACCCCTCCGGGATCAGCCGCGACTTGTCCAGGGCCGGGTAGAACTCCGCCTTCGTCGCCCGGTCGCCGCCGTCCCCGGCCCACCGGACGAACCGGTCCACCGCCCGCTGCGGCCGGTAGCAGTCGAACACCTTCAACGCGTACCCGCCCCGCCGCAACTCCCGCTGCGCCCGCCGCAACGCGTCGGCCGCCGGCCGGGTCAGCAGACAGACGGGCTCCTCGTACCCCTCCACCACCGCGCCGGTGAAGTTCCGCGGGCCCGCGTACCGCATGTCCTCCACGATGGTGGGATCCACCTCGCGCAACGCCACGAAGCCCGGCGCCGCAGACCCGCCGGGAAGCACCACCAGCCCGGCCAGCACCGCCACAACCATCCATGTCGTCATGCCCCTTGACATACCATCGCCGCATGCAGGCACAGCTGAGGGACTCGCACTGCTCCACCTGCGGAGCCCTGTTCGACACGGTCGACTGGCCCCGTACGTGCGCCACGTGCGGCGCCAGGACCTACCGCAACCCCCTCCCGGTCGCCGTCGCCCTGCTCCCGGTCGAGGACGAGTCCGGCACCGGCCTCGTGGTCATCACCCGCACCATCGAACCCGCCCTGGGCGGCGTCGCCCTGCCCGGCGGATTCATGGACTTCGGCGAGGACTGGCGCGAGGCGGTCGTACGCGAACTCCGCGAGGAGACCGGCATCGAGGCCCCGGCCTCGGAAGTCACCCTCGCCGACGCCCTCAGCTCACCCGCGGGCCACCTGCTGCTCTTCGGCCTCCTCCCGAAGCGCCCGGCGGACGCCCTCCCGCCCTCCGCGGCGACCGACGAGACGACGGGCTGGCACATCCTGCGCGCCCCGGCCGAACTCGCCTTTCCCCTGCACACCCGGGCGGCGGCCGCCTGGTTCGCGGGCTGGTACGGGTAGCGCGGACGTCGGCGGCCGCGGCAGGGTCACGTCACAGCCCCCGCACCACGACCCCGCTCACTGCCCGCCCCGCCTCGTCCTCCACCACCACCGCCTCCCCGTCCCACCGCACGGTGTACCGCTCCACCTCGCCCGCCCCGAACCCCGCCCCCGGATCCCGGATCACCACCCCGCCGCCGGTCCGCCCCCGCGCCGGAGCCCACGCCTCCAGGACCACCGACCCGTCGTCGCCCCGTACCGGCAGCACCGCCCCCGCCCGCGCCAGCACCGGCATCCGCCCCAGCGGCGCGTCCAGCAACACCTGCCCCGGCCCCTCGTACGCCGCCCCCGTAGCCGTGTCGTACCAGCGCCCCCGCGGCAGCCGCACCGCCCGCCGGTCCGCCCCGCACTCCATGACCGGCGCCACCAGCAGGGCGTCCCCCAGCAAGAACGCGTCCTCGCAGTCTCTCAGGACCCGGTCCTCCGGCGTCCCCCACCACAGCGGCCGCACGTACGGCGCCCCCGTCCGCCGCGCGAGACGGGCCAGCGTCACGAAGTACGGCCGCAGCCGCTCCCGCTCCGCCAGCACATCCCGGGCCCGCTCCTCCACCTCCGGACCGAACTCCCACGGCTCCCGCCGCCCCGCCCAGATCGCCGAGTGCGTCCGGAAGAGCGGCAGGTACGCCCCCAGTTGCAGCCACCGCAGGTACAGCTCCGGCGACGGCGAGCCCCCGAAGCCCCCCACGTCCGGGCCCGAGTACGGCACCCCGCACAGACCGAGACCCAGCACCAGCGCCAACGATGCCCGCAGCCCCTCCCAACTGCTCTGCACGTCCCCCGACCAGGAGCCCCCGTAGCGCTGCATCCCCGCCCACCCCGACCGGGAGAACAGGAACGGCCGCTCGGCGGGCCGCAGCCGCACCAGCCCCTCCCACCCGGCCCGCGCCATCGCCAGCGCGTACACGTTGTGCCCGGCCCGGTGGTCGCCGCCCGCGCCGTCCATCACATGGCGCGCCGACCGCGGCAGGCTCGGATCCCCCCACGGCGCGAACGACACGGGCTCGTTCATGTCGTGCCAGAAGCCCGCGAAACCCTGCGCGAGCCGCTCCTCGTACAGCCCGCCCCACCACTCCCGCACCGCCGGATCCGTGAAGTCCGGATAGGCGCACTCGCCCGGCCAGACCTCGCCCCGCACCTCCCTCCCCCGCGCGTCCCGTACGAACGCCCCGTGCGCCCCGACCGACAGGCCGGCGGCATGCAGCGCGTCGCCCGCCTTCACCGCCGGGTCGACGATCGAGACCAGCCGCACCCCCCGCTCGCCCAGCTCCCGCGCCAGACCCGGCAGATCGGCGTACTCCCGCCCGTCCACCGTGAACACCCGGTACGCGTCGTAGTGGTCGATGTCCAGATGTACGGCCGACAGCGCGAGCCCCCGCTCCTCGTACCCGGCCACCACCCGCCGCACCCCGGCCGCGCCCCCGAAACCCCAGCGCGCGTGCTGATACCCCAAGGCCCACTCGGGCGGCACGGCGGCCGCGCCCGTCAGCCCCGACCACCCCTGCAACACCCGCGCCGGCGTCCCCACCAGCACCCAGCACCGGGGCGGCCCGCCCTCCATCCGCAGCTCGCTCGTCCCCGGCCGGTCCGCCCCCGAACCGGCTCCCTCCTCGCCCTCGCGCAACGCCACGCGCCCGTCCCAGGAGTTGTCGTAGAACGCCAGATGCGTCCCGGCGTCCGCGACCACCACCTGGACGGGCATCGTGATGTACAGCGGATCGTCGCCCGGCCCGAACCCGCCGCTCGGGTCCGTGTTCCACAGCCGGTACACCCCGTCCCGCAGCCGCGGCCCGCGCGCCCTGCCGCCCAGCCCGAAGAACCGCGCGTCCGCAGGCACCTCCGAGCGCTGCGACCACCGCGGCCCGCCCGCCCCGCGAGCCCCGTCCTGCGCCGGGTCCACCGGATCCCACCAGCGCGGCGGCAGCTCCTTGCGCAGCACGGCCCCGCCCCGCGTCCGCACCTCCACCGCCCCGTGCCGGGACACCGCCACCGTCACCCGCTCCGACACCACACGCCAGCCACCCCCGGTGTCCGGCTCCAGCACCGCCCGCGGATCCGGCTCCGGCCCGCTGCCCACCACCGCGTACGACGGCGTCGGCTCGGCCCCCTCCCAGCCCCAGAACACCGCCCCGCCCACGCTCACCCGTACCAGCAGTTCGGATCGCGCGAACCGCAGCACACCCCCGCCCGGGCGCGGCTCCGTACCCGTCAACAGCCCCGGCACCCGCGCCCGCTCCGCGCCCCGGCGCGGCAGCCCCACCGCGTCCGCACGCCGATGGAGCCAGGCCGAGCGCCAGGCGCGCCGCCCGCGCGCCGTACCGATGTCTTTCACCGCACGCACCAGATCAGAGCCGTCCATGCCGCTCACCCTGCCACCGGCGCCCGGCCGAGCGGGCCGCGTTCAGCTGTCGTTCACCCGACAAGGAGTCCGCCCCGGCCTCCCAGGACAGCTCTGGTGCGGATCTCGATCACATGGCATGGTCCCTGTGAGCCGCTGCGCGCACCACGACGCCGCGGTGGCACCGTACGCACACGAAGCGTGAGCCACAGACTTGACCGGGAGCCCACCCATGACCTCAGCCACCTCGCCGCAGCCCCTCTGGTCCCCGGGTCCCGACCGGATCGCGGCGGCCCGCATCACCGCCTTCCAGGCCTGGGCGGCCGAGCGCTTCGACGCCCCCGCCGACGGCGGCTACCCGGCCCTGCACCGCTGGTCCGTCGACGAGCTCGACGTCTTCTGGCAGGCCGTCGCCGAATGGTTCGACGTACGCTTCACCACTCCATACGAGTCCGTCCTGGCCGACCGCTCCATGCCGGGCGCACGCTGGTTCACCGGCGCCACCCTCAACTACGCCGAGCACGCCCTGCGCGCCACCGAGGACCCGGCCCGCTCCGCGGAGCCCGCCCTGCTGTGCGTGGACGAGACCCAGGAACCCGTCCCCGTCACCTGGGCCGAACTCCGCCGCCAGGTCGGGTCGCTCGCCGCCGAACTGCGCGCCCTCGGCGTACGCCCCGGCGACCGGGTCAGCGGCTACCTGCCCAACATCCCCGAAGCGGTCGTCGCCTTCCTCGCCACCGCCAGCGTCGGCGGCGTGTGGACCTCCTGCGCCCCCGACTTCGGCGCCCGCAGCGTCCTGGACCGCTTCCAGCAGGTCGAGCCCGTCGTCCTGTTCACCATCGACGGCTACCGCTACGGCGGCAAGGAGCACGACCGCCGCGAGACCGTCGCCGAGCTGCGCGCCGAGCTGCCCTCGCTGCGCGCCGTCGTCCACATCCCGCTCCTCGGCACGCCGGCCCCCGAAGGCACCCGCGCCTGGGCGGACCTGACCTCCGCCGACGCGGAGCCCGTCTTCGAGGCGGTCCCCTTCGACCACCCGCTCTGGGTGCTCTACTCCTCCGGCACGACGGGCGCACCCAAGGCGATCGTCCAGTCCCAGGGCGGCATCCTCCTCGAACACCTCAAGCAGCTCGGCCTGCACTGCGACCTCGGCCCCGGCGACCGGTTCTTCTGGTACACCTCCACCGGCTGGATGATGTGGAACTTCCTCGTCTCCGGCCTGCTCACCGGCACGACCGTCGTCCTGTACGACGGCAGCCCCGGCTACCCCGACACCGGCGCGCAGTGGCGCATCGCCGAACGCACCCGCGCCACCCTCTACGGCACCTCCGCCGCCTACGTCATGGCCTGCCGCAAGGCCGAGGTCCACCCCTCCCGCGACTTCGACCTCTCCTCGGTCACGTGCGTGGCCACCACCGGCTCCCCGCTCCCGCCCGACGGCTTCCGCTGGCTGCACGACGAGGTGGCCGAGGACCTCTGGATCGCCTCCGTCAGCGGCGGCACCGACGTGTGCAGCTGCTTCGCGGGCGCCGTCCCCACCCTGCCCGTCCACATCGGCGAACTCCAGGCCGCCTGCCTCGGTACGGACCTCCAGGCCTGGGATCCGTCCGGCAAGCCCGTCGTCGGCGAGGTCGGCGAACTCGTCGTCGCCGCCCCCATGCCCTCCATGCCGGTCCACTTCTGGAACGACCCCGACGGCAGCCGCTACCGGGAGAGCTACTTCGAGATGTTCCCGGGCGTCTGGCGCCACGGAGACTGGATCACCGTCACCGACCACGGGTCCGTCGTCATCCACGGCCGCTCCGACTCCACCCTCAACCGCCAGGGCGTCCGCATGGGCTCCGCCGACATCTACGAGGTCGTCGAGCGCCTTCCCGAGATCAAGGAATCCCTGGTCATCGGCCTGGAGGAGCCGAACGGCGGCTACTGGATGCCGCTCTTCGTGCACCTCGCTCCCGGCGCCACCCTCGACGACGCGCTGCGCACCCGGATCAACGCCACGATCCGCGAGCAGCTCTCCCCGCGCCACGTCCCCGACGAGATCATCGAGATCCCCGCCGTCCCGCACACCCTGACGGGCAAGCGCATCGAGGTCCCCGTCAAGCGCCTCCTCCAGGGCGCCCCCCTGGCCAAGGCGGTCAACCCCGGCTCCGTCGACCGCCCGGAGCTGCTCGGCTTCTACGAGGAACTGGCCCGCACCCGAAGCTGACTGTCAGTGGTCGTGGTTACTGTGAGTGAGCAAGTCGTCGCATCACTCAGGGGGAGCCATGTCATCGAACACCTCAGCAGGCACGTCACCAGCACGTAAGAACACCACCCGGCGCCGCGGCCTGCGCCGCGAGGTCCCCAGCACCGTCGGCCTCCTGGCCGACGCCGGGGACTTCGCGGCCATGCGCGACTACCGCAGCTTCGGGTTCGACGACCACCAGGACTACCTCCGCCACGTCGACGCCCTGCTGCGCTCCCTCGCGGCGCAGGGCATCCACACCACCGTCGCCCTCTTCGACCCGCAGGAGTACGCGGACTACTGCGCGGAGAACGGCCTCGATCCCGACACCGCCCGCACCCGGACCTGCTTCACCGCCGAACTGGCCGGCAGCAGCCGCGGAGTCCTGCCGTACACGGGCCAGCCCATCGAGGAACTCGTACCGCTCCTGGTCGATGAGGCCGTCCGGCAGGCGACCTGGGAGTACGCGACCATGCTCCTCGCCGGCGTCGGCGGCTGCGCGGACTGCGGCGAGGACATCGGCCACGCCTCCTTCGACCGGGCCGCCGACATGCTCGAACGGCTCGTCGGCGGAGCCGGTCCGGGCCACCACCACCTCGTGTGCAGCGTCCCCACCGACGAGGAACAGCTCATCGCGGTGCTGCACGCGGAAGCGGCGCAGGAGCCGGAGGGCCGCCCCCGGATCGAGGGCCGCGAGGGCCTCGACTTCGTGACCGTCCTGGCGGCGGGCATCGCCCTCGGCGGCGCCGGCGGCCTCGTGCTCCGCAGCACCACGGAGGGTTTCCGCGACCGGGTCCACGGCTGGCGCCTGGACCGCGGCCGCCTCGTCGCGCTCTCCGCCGCGGCGGTGTTCGACGCCTACTGCACGGACGCCGACACCGGTGATCCCGTGGCCCCGGAACCGGGCGTCGAGTACTGCCCGGGGTACGAGGTGGACGTCCCCGGCCCCCACCGCTGAAACGACCGAGGGGCCCTCGCCACCGGCGAAGGCCCCTCGGGATCGACAGCGTCCGGCTACTCGCCCGACAGCACCGCCTGGGCGGCCACGCGGGCCTCCTCGGCGGTGTCCACCGCACGCGCCGCCGCAGCGGCGCGCTCGCACTGGGCCAGCGTGTACTTCGCGAGCGTCGCCCGCACGTACGGAATCGAAGCGGCACCCATCGACAGGGAGGTGACACCCAGACCGGTCAGCACACAGGCCAGCAGCGGATCCGATGCGGCCTCGCCACAGACACCACAGCTCTTGCCCTCCGCCTTGGCGGCCTCGGCCGACATGGCGATCAGGTCGAGCAGCGCCGGCTGCCACGGATCCTGGAGCCGCGACACCGCACCCACCTGACGGTCGGCGGCGAAGGCGTACTGCGCGAGGTCGTTCGTGCCCAGGGACAGGAATTCGACCTCCTGCAGGATCGAGCGTGCCCGCAGCGCGGCGGACGGGATCTCCACCATCGCGCCGAACTTCGCCTGCAGCCCGGCTTCGCGGCACGCGTCCGCGAAGGCCCTCGCGTCGGTCCGGTCCGCCACCATCGGGGCCATGACCTCGAGGTAGACCGGCAGACCGGTGGCGGCCTTGGCCAGCGCGGCGAGCTGCGTACGCAGCACGTCCGGGTGGTCCAGCAGCGACCGCAGACCACGGACACCGAGAGCCGGGTTCGGCTCGTCGCCCGGTGTCAGGAAGTCCAGCGGCTTGTCGGCGCCCGCGTCCAGGACACGTACGACGACACGACCCTCGGGGAAGGCTTCGAGCACCTTGCGGTACGACTCGATCTGCTTCTCCTCGGACGGCGCCTTCTTGCTGTCGTCCAGGAACAGGAACTCGGTGCGGAACAGACCCACACCCTCGGCCCCGGCCTCGACCGCGGCCGGCACGTCCCCCGGACCACCGATGTTGGCGAGCAGCGGCACCTTGTGACCGTCGGAGGTGGCACCCGGACCGGACGAGGCGGCCAGCGCCGCCTTCCGCTCGGCGGCCGCTGCCGCCAGCTCGGCCCGCTTCTGCGCGGTCGGGTCCACGAACAGGTCACCCGTGCTGCCGTCCACGGCGATCAAAGTGCCCTCGGCGATCTCACAGGCACCCGGCAGCGCCACGATGGCCGGCACGCCCAGCGCCCGTGCGAGGATCGCGCTGTGGCTGGTCGGCCCGCCCTCCTCGGTCACGAAACCGAGCACGAGCGCCGGGTCGAGCAGTGCGGTGTCGGCGGGGGCCAGGTCCCGCGCGATCAGCACGTACGGCTCGTCGCTGTCCGGTACACCCGGCATCGGCACGCCCAGCAGACGCGCCACGATCCGATTGCGTACGTCGTCCAGGTCGGCCACCCGCCCGGCCATGTACTCGCCGGCCCCCGCGAGCAGGTCGCGGTAGGAGGCGAACGCGTCGTAGATACCGCGCTCGGCGGTACTGCCGACGGCGATCCGCCGGTCCACATCCGCCATCAGCTCGGGGTCCGTGGCGATCATCGCCTGGGCCTCGAGCACGTGCTGAGCCTCGCCACCGGCCAGCTGGCCGCGTGCGATCAGGTCGGCCGACACCGCCTCCACGGCCTGACGGGCGCGCCCCTGTTCGCGCTCCGCCTCATCCGCGGTGATCTGCTTCGTCGGCGGCTCGAGAACGGCCGTCCCCATGTGCCGAACCTCGCCGATCGCCACACCGTGGCTCACGCCGACGCCTCGCAGCGTTGTCTCCATTTCACCCGTCTCCGATTGAGCGGCGGCCCCAGCCGCCGCGATGGATGTCCGACTCGCCTGTGCAGGCGGACGCGTCACTGCCAGCTGAAGAGAGCGTCGTCAGCCTTCACGTCCCCGGACTCGACGACGTCGGAGAGGGAGTCGGCAGTCGCCTCGAGCGCCACGACGGGACAGATCGCCGACTTTCCGGCCGCCTCGACCGCAGCGGGGTTCCAGCGGATGACGGCCTGGCCGCGGGTCACGGTGTCGCCCTTGTTCACGAGCAGCTCGAAGCCCTCGCCGTTGAGCTGAACGGTGTCGATCCCGAGGTGCGTGAGCACGCCGTGGCCTTCGCCGTCGACGACGACGTACGCGTGCGGGTGCAGGGAGACGACCACACCGTCTACGGGGGACACCGCCTCCGAGGGCTCGCGCACGGGATCAATAGCGGTGCCCGGTCCCACCATCGCGCCGGAGAACACCGGATCCGGCACTGCCGCGAGTCCGATGGCGCGCCCGGCAAGTGGGGACGTCACGCTGGTCATGGGGCCTCCCAGGGGTGGGGCTTCTTAGTGTCGCCGTCACTGCCTGTCGCGAACGGCATACTCTTGTAGAAGGATAAGACACGGTTTGATCGGGTTCGCCCGATCTTGCTCGTGACCCGGGCTGGCCCTCTGGCACGGAGACTAGTGGACTAGACCGGTGGACTAGACCATACGCGTGAACGATTTGCCTGTGCAGCAACGCGGATGTACTGTTGTGACTCCCGCCAGGACGTGCCTCGTGAACATCTCACGAACAGCCGATGGACGGGAACCCTCCTCTAGCAGAGCGATCTTGATCTCCATTCTTCCGTATGCCCTTGCGGCGAAACGGCGAGTGGTCAGAGAGAAGGAAAAGCGCTGATAGAGTCGGGATCGCCGGAAAGGGAAAACGCGAAAGCGAAGCACCTGGAAAGCAAGCGGGACTGACTCTGGTAGAGTCGGAAACGCAAGAACAGAACGAAAGCCCGGAGGAAAACCCGCGAGGGTGAGTACAAAGGAAGCGTCCGTTCCTTGAGAACTCAACAGCGTGCCAAAAATCAACGC